>DATLFI010000397.1:0-19722 GCA_035524895.1 Thermoanaerobaculia bacterium
GGAGTCGAGCAGCCGGCTGCGACCGTCGGCGAAACTGTAGGTCAGACCCGGGGCGGCGACGTACCCCACGACCAGCCCCAGGCTCGCCAGCGCCAGCATGGCTGTGACCGCGCGCGCACGGGAATGGCGGAGGTCGCTCCACGCCGGCACGGCGAGGAGGGCCAGGAGCGGCAGCAGCGCGAGCGGGTAACGGAAGGGAGGCGACCAGCCGCCGAACCACTCCCGGCGTGACGCCACCAGTATCAGGTACGGCAGGCACACGATCGCGAGGTCCTGCCCGAGCCGCAGCGCTCTGTCGCTGCGCAGCGTTCGGACGACACCCGGTAGCAGCAGCATCCAGATCGGCGCGGCCGCGAACAGGCCGAACGCGAGGTCGAAGAACAGGCCCACGAAGTGCGAGACGTAGTCGCTCGCTGGGTAGCGATAGAGCAGTAGCTCCTGCCATTCGTGGATGCGCAGGGCATTGCCAAAGAGGTGCCGGTTGTAGAGCAGCAAGCCAGCGCCCACGACGACACCGACGGCGCCGACCACCAGCAGGCGACGCCGGTGCCGCGCCAGCCTCACGAAGGCGAGCGCGAGGAGCGATGCCGAGAGCAGGCCGAACCGCAGCTTGAGCGCGGGAAGCGCCAGCAGTGTCGCTGCCAGCACGACCCAGTCCATCCTGCGCTGGCGATGGCTCAGTCTTTGGATCGAGAGGGCGGCGAGCGTGACCATGAGGGCGGCCGGGACCTCGACCCAGAGCTGGTGCGAGTAGACGAGGAAAGGCGGCAGCAGCGCGAGCACCGACCACTGTGCCAGCAGCTCCCGAGGCCGATCGGGCCAGATCCCGCGGGCCAGCGGCCACCAGGCCGCGAGCGTCGCGGCGGTGAGCATCGCCATCGCGAACAGCGCGCCGTGCTTGCCGGCCGCGGCGTAGAACGGCGCGAGGAGGATCGGCAAGAAGGGAGCGTGACGCGAGTAGATCTCGCCCGAAGGGCCGACCGGGTCTCCGGGCTGGGGCTCGATCGCTCGGTCGAGGAATCGCAGCGACTCGCGGTCGCGATAGTCGTCGGCGAGGTCGGTGTCGAAGTCTTGCGCCAGGCTGTGTGCCGTGAGCAGGTACCAGGGTTCGTCCCCGTCCGGGGGTCGCTGGGAGGTCGACCACGGCAGGACGGCGGTATAGAAGGCGAGCGCGAACAGGAACAGCCGCGGCCCGAGCATCGGCGTTGCCGCCGGCGGGACAGCGCTTGCGTCGAGTGCTGGCAGGCTGCGGCCGATGGCAACGAGCCGTCGCGCGAGGTGGGTGCCGAGCAGGAGGACAAGCGCCACCGCCAGTGCTCGATCGACACCCGCGAGCCCGAGCAACGGTCGCGCGAACACCGCCGCGATCCACACCGAGAGCAGCATCAGCTCGCTCGCCAGAGCCCGGTCGCCGCCAGAGGGCTCGCGCGAGGGCAGAGCGAGGCCGCCTGCGGCGCCCAGAAGTGCGATCACCAGCGGCAGGGCGGTGACGACGCCGCGCAGCGGGTCGCTCGCCGCGAGCGGAGACCAGGCGGCGAGCACGATCGAGCCGGCGGCACCTGCGGCGACGACCGCGATCGGCGGTAGCCAGGCGCGCCGGCCAGAAAGCTGCGATCGAGCGGGCGAGCTCACGAGCTACGGCGCGCGCTCTCGCCCGGGTCGCGGCGTTTGCGTTGCACCGAAGGGCGCACCTGTTGCCAGGCGCGCCAGTCGTAGCCCGCGAGCGGGTCCTCGCCGCGCAAGAACGCGTCGAGGTTGGGGAAGTCGTCGAAGCCCCAGAACAGCTCGCCGTCGGCGATCACGGTCGGTACTCCGAAGACGCCGCGGTCGGCGGCGTCATTCGTGATGCCGCGGAGTCGCTCCTTCGTCTCGGGGCTCGTCGCACCGGCGACCAGCGCTGCACCGTCGAGGCTGGCCGCGCTCGCCGCCGCCGCCACGACCTCCGGCTTGGTGATGTCGCGCCCGTCGACCCAGGTGGCGCGGAAGAGCTCGTCGACGAGCCGCCGCAGGGCCTCCGGTGCCTCGACCTGGCAGGTCACGCGCAGCGCGAGCAGCGGGTTGAAGGGGTGCGAGTGCGGCGGCGAGAGCGGCACGCCCAGGCGCAGCGCCTTGCGTGCCACGTCGCGCACCATCCAGCGGGCCTTCGGTCGAACTTCGGCCGGTCCCAGCTGGCCCCAGCGCTGCAGCAGCACGCCGAAGACGACTGGCACGGGGCGCACCTCGCGTCCGTAACGCGTCGCGAGCCCGTGCACCTGCGTCCACGCCAGATAGGCGTTGTGCGAGATGTAGTCGAGGTAGAAGTCGAGGGGAGGAGCCATCGCAGCTCACGGGCACCGGGGCCGACCGGGGACAACGGCACCGCCGATCTTAGGCGCACTCGCGCCGAGCCCGCACTTCGCGCTTACGCGCCGGCATCGCGTGCCGCGAGCGCCTGACGCACCCTCGGTGCAGTCATCGGCAGCTCGGTGAGGCGCACCCGCGTGGCGTCGGCGATGGCGTTCGCGACCGCCGCCGCCGTCGCGATGACCGGCGGCTCGCCGACCCCGCGCGCGCCGAAGGGTCCCGACTCCGCGGGTACCTCGACGATCTGCAGCTCGAGGTGCTCCGGCGTGTGCTCGACTCGCGGCAGGGCGTAGTCGGTGAACGTGGCGGTCACGAGCTGGCCATGCTGGTCGTACATCAGCCCTTCGAACAGCCCCCAGCCGAGCCCTTGCACCGCGCCCCCAGCCATCTGTCCGCGCACCGATGCCGGGTTGATAGCGCGACCGGCGTCCTGGATCACCACCAGCCGGTGCAGCTTGACCTCGCCGGTGTCGCGGTCCACCTCGACCTCGGCGAGCTGGCCACAGAAGCCGGGCGCGTTGCCCTTCTGCGCATGTCGGCCGTGACCGAACACCGGCGCGTGGCGGCTGCCGAAGCTCATGGTGCGCTGGGCGATCTTCGCGAGCGGCACGGCGCTGTCGGGCGAGCCCTTGACCCGCACGTTGCCGTCGGCGATCTCGAGGTCGGCGGGATCCGCCTCGAGCATCTGCGAGGCCAGCTCCAGCGTCTGCTGGCGCGCCTCCTCGACCGCCTGGATCACTGCCGGTCCGACCGTGTAGAGGATCTTGCTGCCGCCCGAAGAGCCCGCGAACGGACCGCTGCGCGTGTCGCCCGCCACGACGCGCACGTGCTCCGGATCGAGCCCGAAGGCTTCCGCGGCGAGCAGGCCGAGTGCGGTGTTGGTGCCGGTGATGTCGACCGAGCCGACGTGGATCTCGAGGCCGCCGCTGGAGTCCAGCGCACAGGCGGCGGCGGCTGGCTCGGTGCCGCCCGGCCAACCGGCAACGGCGATGCCGACGCCGCGTCCCGCGGCGCGCGCCAGGTCGCGGTCGCGCCACGCGGGGTGTGCCGCGAGCGCCTCGAGCACCTCGGAGAGTCCCATGCCGGGCCAGGCCTGCCGGGTCGCCATTGGGTCGCCCGGTCGCGAGGCGTGACGCTGGCGCAGCTCGAGCGGATCGGCGGCGATGGCGACGGCGAGCTCGTCGAGCGCGGTCTCGAGCGCAAAGGCGCACTGCGGCGCGAGCGGTGCGCGGTAGGCGCCGCCGGACGGCTTGCAGGTGACCACCTCGATACCGACGATGCGCTGGTTCGGGATGGTGTAGTTGCTGCCGAGCAGGTACCCCGAGAGCATCGCCATCGCGCTCGGGAAGCAGCCGCTGTCCATCACCATCTCCGCGTCGAGAGCGGTGATCCGGCCGTCGCGCGTGGCGCCGAGCTTGACGCGCAGCCGCGTCGGCGGCGCGGGGTTCGCCGCGAGCATCTCCTCCATACGCGTGAGCTGCAACCGCACGGGTCGCCCCGTGAGCTTCGCCGCGAGCGCCACCAGCGGCTGGTAGAGCACGAACTTGCCGCCGAAGCCGCCGCCCACCGGCGTCGCGACCACGCGCACCGAGCCAGGGTCGAGCCCGACCATCGCGGCGATGGTGTCGCGCACGTAGAAGCTCGACTGCGTGCTGGTGTAGACGTCGAGTCCGCCGGTCAACGGGTCGTGGTCGACCAGCGTGACTTGCGGTTCGAGGTAGCCCTGGTGCACGGAAGCGGTGTGGTACTCGCGCTCGACGACCACCTCGGCGGCCGCGAAGCCGGCGGTGAGGTCGCCGCGCTCGAAGGCAACGCGGTTTGCGACGTTGGGCGACGACGACCGTGTCTGCGCTCCGCCGCCGCCCGCGCCGTGCGCGGCGGCTTCCTCCGCCGAGCCACCGGGTATCCCCTCGGGCCACAACGCCGGCGCGTCGGATCGCAGCGCCGCCTCGATGTCGAGCACCGGCGGCAGCGGCTCGTACTCGGTCACGATTGCGTCCGCACCATCCTGCGCGGCGGCCTCGCTGTCGGCCAGCACCAACGCCACCGGCTGGCCGTGGAACATTACACGGTCGCGAGCAAGCAGGAGCTGGGCCCGGCCGCGCACCGGTATGGGCGGCAGGTCTTTGGCGGTCAGCACGCGCACCACACCGGGCAGCCGCAGCGCCGCCGCCGCGTCGATCGAGAGCAGGCGCGCGTGAGCGTACGGGCTCGTCGCCAGGCGAGCATGCAGCAAGCCCGGACGAACGAGGTCGCCCGCGTAGCGGATGGCACCGGTCACCTTGGGCCGGCCGTCGACGAGCGGAGTGTCTTTGCCGATGTGGGACATGTCGCGGGCCTACGACGGCTTGATCTGCAGCGACTTCGTCTCCAGGTACTCCTCGAGCCCCAGCTCGCCGAGCTCGCGGCCGTGGCCGGACTGCTTGTAGCCGCCGAACGGGGCGAGCGGGTTGAAGGGCGCGCCGTTGATGTCGACCTGGCCGGTGCGCAGGCGTCGCGCCACGCGCTTGGCCCGATCGACGTCCTTCGACCACACCGCGCCGGCGAGACCATAGAGGGTGTCGTTCGCGAGGCGTACGGCGTCCTCCTCGTCGTCGTAGGGGAGGATCGAGAGCACGGGCCCGAAGATCTCTTCCTGCGCGATGGTCATGTCGGTGCGCACGTTGGCGAACACCGTGGGTTTGACGTAATAACCGCGCGGGAAGCCATCGGGCTGGTCGGCGCCGCCGGTGACCAGGGTCGCGCCTTCCTCGATGCCCTTCTCGATGTAGCCGCGCACGCGGTCGCGCTGGGTCTCGGAGATGAGCGGTCCAAGCCGGCCGGTGACCTGCACCGGATCGGTGAGGGTGAAGCTCTCGGCGGCCTTGCGCGCGATCTCGACTGCCTCGTCGTGGCGGGAGCGCGGCACCAGCATCCGTGTCCACGCCGAGCAGGTCTGCCCCGAGTTCAGGTAGCAGTTGCCGACGCCGGCGCTGACCGCCTTCTCGAAGTCCGCATCGTCGAGGATCACGTTCGCGGACTTGCCGCCCAGCTCGAGCGCGACGCGCTTGACGGTCTTGGCGGCGAGCTCGCTGACGCGCCGCCCAGCGCGCGTCGAGCCGGTGAACGAGACCATGTCGATGTCGGGATGGGCGGCGATCGCCTCGCCGACCACCGGACCGAGCCCGCTGACCAAGTTGAAGACGCCAGCCGGTAGGCCGGACTGGTCGACGATCTCGGCGAGGATGAAGGCGTTGAGCGGCGCCACCTCGCTCGGCTTGAGCACCACGCAGCAGCCCGCGGCGAGGGCCGGCGCGACCTTCGCCACGATCTGGTGTAGCGGGTAGTTCCAGGGAGTGATGCAACCGACGACGCCGACCGGCTCCTGCACCACCAGCGAGTGGCCGATCTGCCTCTCGAAGCTGTGCGCCTCCAGCAGGTCCGCGTAGGAGCCCATCACCATCGTCGGCAGCCCGGCCTGGATCTGCTTGGACAGCGGCAGCGGCATGCCGACTTCCTGGGCCACGGTGAGCGCGATCTCCTCGTTGCGCGCCGCGAGCCCGGCCTGGAGCTCGCGCAGCAGCGCGGCACGCTCCTTGGGCTCGGTCTGGGACCAGGCGGGGAAGGCGGCCTTGGCCGCGGCCACCGCGCTGTCGACATCGGCCGGCGTGCCGAGCGGGATGCGGCCCATCACCTCTTCGGTAGCGGCGTGGATGACGTCGGCGGTCTCAGAGCCGGTGCTCGGCACCCACTGGCCACCGATGTAGAGCTTGTCGTAGGTCTTCACGAACGCCTCCGATTCGAGCTGGATTGTGATCCTTCGAGGATTGGAGCGAGCGCCGGATCGGCGCTACGGAGGGACGAGTGCGGGGCTGGAATTGTCCCGGACAGCTCCCCATCGGTCAAGGTGGGAATTCCCGGCGTCCCGATTCGCCGAACCTCCGGCCGCGTCGGCGTCGCCATCTCGTGGCAGACGTCGGCGAGGAAGCGCTCCAGCTCGCGGAGGGCCTCGCCGTCGCTCATGGCGTGGACTTCGTGGCGGCGCGGAACAGGAAGAGGTGTTGGGTCGGCAGGTCGTCGATCTGCTTTTCGAGCTCGAAGCCGGCGGGCAGCCACTCGCGCAGCACCTGCTCTACCGACATGCGGTGTTCGGGGCGGATGTGGCGCGCGGTGTCGCCTTCGGCTCGGTACTCGACCAGGGCGACGAGGCCGCCGGGAGCGAGCGCGCGGCGCATGTGCTCGAGCATCGGACCGGGCTGCTGCAGCTCGTGGTAGACGTCGACCAGCAAGATCAGATCGACTCCACCTTCGGCGAGGCGCGGATCGCTCGCTTCGGCGCGCACCATGCGCACGTTCTGCACGCCCTCCTCGCGGCTGAGGCGCTCGGCGATCTCGAGCATCTCGGGCTGGACGTCGACGCACAGCACCGTGCCTTTCGGCCCGACGCGCGACGCCAACCGCCGCGCGAAGTAGCCGGAGCCGCAGCCGAGGTCGGCGATGGTGTTGCCCGGCGCGACGGGCAGCAGGTCCAGCAGCAGCGACGTGTTCTCCTCCCGGTCACGGTCCGGTCGCTCGAGCCAGTCGGCGCCCAGGTACGACATCACCGGCGCGACCTCGCGGCCCTGGTAGCGAGGGCGCTCGTTCTGCGCGCCCGCCGCGACGGGCGTCAGGACGAAGAGGCAGGCCAGGAGGCCACACGACCGGAACACGCTCATCGCTGGTTCAGTGTAGCTCGCTGTCGCACCCGGAGGCTTCTGGCGCCTCTGATAGCGTGCTCAGAAACGACTCGTCGAACTTGCGGAGGTCTCAAATGAAGCACCTGCTGTTCCCCGCGCTCGCACTCGCCGCCACGGGTGCTCTCGCCGCCGATGCCGACGTGTGGGACGGCGTCCAGCACGGCACCGCCGATTCGAATGGCGTGAAGATCCACTACGCCTCGCTCGGCAGCGGGCCGCCGGTGGTGTTCATTCATGGCTTCCCGGACTTCTGGTACTCGTGGCGGCACCAGATGGCGGCGCTCGCCGACGCGGGCTTCCGCGCGGTGGCGATCGACCAGCGCGGTTACAACCAGAGTGACGCGCCGGCCGGCGTCGAGAGCTATGCGATGCCGTTCCTGGTCGGCGACGTGGTGGCGGTGATCAAGAGCCTGGGAGTGGAGAAGGCGACCGTGGTCGGACACGACTGGGGCGGCGCGGTGGCCTGGCAGGTCGCGCTCAACGTGCCGCAGGTGGTCGACAAATTGATCATCCTCAACCTGCCGCACCCCAACGGCATGACGCGCGAGCTCGCCACCAACCCGGAGCAGCAGAAGAACTCGGAGTACGCGCGCGCCTTTCAGGTCAAGACTGCGAAGGATCCCGACGTGATGTTCGGCGGGCCGATGACCCCGCAGACCATCTCGGGCTGGGTGCGCGATCCGGCGGCGCGCGCCCGCTACGTCGAGGCGTTCTCGCGCTCGGATCTCGACGCGATGCTCAACTACTACAAGGCCAACTACCCGCGTCCGCCATACGAAGAACGCTGGGCGGAGCTTCAGGAGAACCTCGGTCCGAAGGCGCAGATGCCGGTGCTGATGTTCCACGGCCTGAACGACACGGCGCTCAACGCCAAGGGTCTCAACGAGACCTGGGACTGGCTGGAGAAGGACCTGACGCTGGTCACCGTGCCCGGTGCCGGTCACTTCGTGCAGCAAGACGCGCCCGAGATCGTGAGCGACACCATGGTGTGGTGGCTCAAGATGCGGCAGTGAAGGGTCGCGCCGGGGCCTTCACGATAGCCTGCGCGCTCGCGGGCGCGGGCGCGGGTCACGGCCAGGACGGGGAGTGGGTGACCCTGACGTCGCTGCGGCTGGCGCGCCAGGAGACCGGTGCGGCGCGCATCGGCGGCACGATCTACGTTGTCGGGGGTTTGGTCGCAAACGGCGCCGCCACCGCCAGCGTCGAGGCTTACGAGGTCTCCGCGGATCGCTGGCTCGACGTGGCTCCGATGCCCGCGCCGCGCGACCACGCTGCAGTGGCGGCACTGGGCGGCAAGCTCTACGTGGCGGGTGGCTTCGCCGGCGACTTCCGCGCCATCGATACCGTGTTCGTGTACGACCCTGCCGGCGATGCATGGTCCGAGTCGGCGCGCCTGCCGTCGGCGCGGGGCGGGGCTTGGTCGGTCGAGCTCGGGCGGAGGCTCTACCTCTTCGGCGGCGTCGACCGATTCGGCATCGCCCGCCGAGAATCCTTCGTCTACGACCCGGCCGCGGGCCAGTGGTCGGAAGCAGCCCTCATGCCATCGGCGCGCGAGCATCTCAACGCGGTCGCCGTCGACGGCTTGGTCTACGTGATCGGCGGGCGCGCCGGCGGCGCCTCCGCCGCGAACGAGCGCTACGACCCGGGCACGAACACCTGGCTGGTGCTCGAGCCGCTACCCACGGCGCGCAGCGCGATGGCGCTCGCCGCGTTGAACGGTCGCATCCACGCCATGGGCGGTGAGGTGCCGCGGCTCTTCGACACGCACGAGGTGTACGACCCGGCGACCAACTCCTGGACGCTCGGGCAGCCGATGCCGATCCCGCGGCACGGCGTGCCGGCCGTGGCGCTCGGCGATCGCATCCTCGTCCCGGGCGGCGGCACGGTGCAGGGGCTCGACCCCACCGCCCACGTCGATGCGTTCGTGGTCGACGGCACGAGTGGCGGCGGCTGCGTGGCGGGCGACGAGACCTTGTGCCTGCAGGGTGGCCGTTTCTCGCTGGTGGTCGAGTGGCGCGACCCGGCGGACGGCGCGGTGCGCCGGGCTCGCGCACGCTCGCAGGTCGACCAGACCGGGATCTTCTCGTTCTTCGACGACGAGAACTTCGAGCTTCTGGTCAAGGTGCTCGACGGGCGCGCGATCAACGGTGCTTTCTGGCTGTTCTACGGGGCGCTTTCGGACGTCGAGTACACGATCTTCGCCACCGACACCAGCGACGGCAGGATGCGCCTCTACCACAACCCAGAGGGGCGCCTCGCCAGTGCGGGCGACGTCGACGCCTTCCCGGCAGACGACGACGTCGGGGCTCCCACCGAAGCCGCGGCCGCGGCCGCGGCTTCGTCCGTTCCCGGACGCGTGGCGTCCGGTGGCGCAGCGGCCTGCGTCGAGGACGAGGAGACCCTGTGCCTCCAGGGCGGCCGCTTCTCGGTGCGCGTGACCTGGCGCGCGTCCAACGGCACCTCCGGCCTCGGGTCCGTGCTCGAGTCGTCGAGAACCGACCCGTCGGGCCTCTTCACGTTCTTCGACCCTGGCAACGTCGAGCTGGCGCTCAAGCTCCTCGACGGCCGCGCCCTGAATGGTCACTTCTGGCTGTTCTATGGCGCCCTCTCCGACCTCGAGTACACGGTGACGCTTAGCGACACCCACTCGGGGGCGACGCGGGAGTACGTCAACACCACCGGCCGGTTCGTCAGCGCCGCCGATCTCGAGGCCTTCGGCGATCCCTGAGGGCTGCTAGGACCGGAACGCGCTCGGCCTGTCCCAAGGTGCTGCGGTTTCCCGTGGTCCTCTATGGCGGGTCGCAGCAGAGACTCGCGGCACGAAATCGACAGTCGCTGCGCTGTGCGTGCCGGCACGGGTGTCGCGACCGAGGAGGCCTCCGATGTGTAGCGAGCGACCGCACGCGGGTTCGCCGACCTCGCGCTGCCGCCGGCGCGCGCGTACGCTCGCATCGCGCCCGCCTCGCCGCACGCGCGGCATATGCCCTCGCACATCTTCACGCGCTTGGGGCTCTGGGAGGAATGCATCGCCTCCAACCTCGCGTCCGAGGCGGCGGCGAACGAACAGGTGGCGCGCTCGCAACCGGGTGCGGCGTCGTACGACGCCTTGCACGCACTCGACTATCTCGCCTATGCGTACCTGCAGACTGGCCGCGTCGACGAAGGGCCGGGGCTGAAAGGGCCCGAAAACGAGAAGGCCCCGGACCTCTGCAGGTCCGGGGCCGTGACTCGTCGAAGCGACGCTGGGTTGCCCCGCTCAGCGGGGCGCCGCGCCCTTCCAGGAGCGCGGGCCGGCTACGGGAACGTCACCTCCACGAAGCCAAGTTGACTTATCTCCACTGGACCACCTCCTCTCCGGGCGCGGGGGAAAATTGGCGGGTCCCACCCCGCCCAGCCGCTAGAGCCGCCCTAGAGGTTCCAGCGACCGCCGCCGCCGGACCAGACCGGCGGCGGGCTTGCTACGAAACCGGGTCGCCCGCGGGCGACCCCGACGGATTGTCGTTCTCGGCGGGGCGCCTTGTCAAACCTCCGGTGTCGCCGGGCCCCGGGGTTCGCTGCCCTCGCTGCCGGTGGGTGGTGTCGCGCTCGCGTCGTTCGCCGGAGCGGAGTCCTCTCCAGGAGCTGCCCCGTTCGCCGAGCCGGCACCACGACGGCGCCTGCGCGGCCGCCGCCTGCGGCGGCGCGCGCCGTTGCCGGCCTCTTCGTCACCCTCGGCCACGCTGGCTCCGTCGTTGCCGCTGTCGCTCTCGGCGGCCTGCTCGACTTTTTTGGCGGGAGCGCGCCGTGCTGGCTTGGGCGGAGCGCTTCGCACTTCGGCCGTCTCGCCTGTCGGGGACGCCGACGCGGAGTCGGCGGTCTGGTCGGCGTTGCCGTTGCCGGCAGCCCGCGAGCCCGAGCGACGCCGCCGGCGTCTGCGAGGGCGACGGCGGCCTTCGCGCTCGGCCTCGGAGCCGGGCGCGGCGTCGCTCCCGGCCTCGACGCCATTCTCCTCGTCGTCTCGCTCGAAGTCGTCGACGCCGTCAACCGGCGCATCCGGTGCATCCGCGTCGCCAATGGAGGCTGCCTGCGCCATCTCGAGTGCGACGCGCCGGCTCTCGGCCACCTCCTTCTCGAGTCTCTGGATCTCGGCGCGGTCGCGCGCGACCCAGGAGAAGTCCTGCTCGCTGCGCGAGAGCTTCGACACCGCAAGGATCTCGATCTTGACGTCGAGCTCGCGCTCGAGGTCGAGAAGCTGCTGGCGTCGCGTGTTCTGGATGTAGTTCGCCATCTCGGGGTGGAGCGACGCCTGGACCGCCTTGAGGAAGCCTCCCGCGGCGCGTCCCTCGATGGTGCGCATCACGTGCAGAGCCTGCAGCTCGGGGCTGCGCACGCGCCCGGTGCCGGAGCAGGTGGGGCACGACTCGTGGGTGCGGAGCTGGATCGCCTGGTGCAGGCGCTGGCGGTTGATCTCGAGCAGGCCGTTCGGGCTGATGCGCCCGATGGTCACCCGCGCGCGATCGTTCTTCATCGCCTCGCGCAGCTCCTTCTCGACCTTCTTCTGCGAGCGGAGATTGCGCATGTCGATGAAGTCGACCACCACCAGGCCGCCGAAGTCGCGCAGACGAAGCTGCCGCGCGACCTCGCGTGCCGCTTCCAGGTTGGTATGGAGAGCGGTCTCCTCCTGGCTGCTGGCGCGCGTCGAGCGCCCCGAGTTGACGTCGATCGCGGTCAGCGCCTCGGTGGTGTCGAGCACGATCGACCCGCCAGAGGGCAGCGGCACCACGCGCTCGTAGATGCGATCGATGTGCGCCTCGACGTGGTGCCCTGCGAACAGCGGCAGCCGGTCGGTGTAGTGGATGAGCTTCGTCTTGCTGCGCGGCATGAACGCGCGCATGTACTCCTCGGCGCGGCGGTACGCTTCGGGCTCGTCGACCACGACCTCCTCGACGGCGGCATCGAGGTAGTCGCGCAGCGCCTGCAGCACGATGTCCTGGTCGCTGTAGAGCAGCTTGTTCTTCTTCGACACGCGAGCCTCGGAGCCGATGCGCTTCCACAGGCGAAGGAGCGCGGTCAGGTCCCGTTGCAGCGCGGTCTTGTTCTGGCCGAGCGCGTTGGTGCGCACGATCACGCCGCAGCCTTCGGGCACCTCCAGGCTCTCGACCATCCGCTTGAGCTCCTGGCGTTGCTCCTCGCTCGTCACCTTGCGCGAGACCGCGCGAGTGCGCTCGAAGGGCATCAGAACCAGGTAGCGGCCCGCCAGCGAGAGGTTGGTGGTGAGCGCGGAGCCCTTGGAGCCCTCGGGCTCGCGGGTCACCTGCACCACGATCGGCTGGCCCTTCTCGAGGACGTCCTCGATGCGCGCGCGGCCACCCGAGGCCACCGGGTGGTAGTAGGCGTCGGGGACGACGTCCTGGATGGGCAGGAAGCCGTGGCGATCGGCGCCGTAGTCGATGAATGCGGCGTTGAGGCTAGGCTGGATGTTGACGATGATGCCGAAGTAGATGTTGCCGCGGGTCATGCCCCGCTCTGCGACATCGACTTTGAAATCGTCGAGAGCTCCGTCGCTCAGGAGCGCGACTCGCAGCTCCGCGGGGTTCCGCGCGTTGATCAGCATTCGACGTGTCACGGGATCGTTCCTTTCGGATCCGGGCTCGAGCGTGCTCTGCGGGGTCGGTCTCGACCTGTGCAGGCGAGGACCGCCGCGAAGCGCTTCGGCTTCCGGACGGGATGGGTGGTGCCGGCGCAGCCCCGATGGGGTCGCGGAGCACCCGCGCGGTGCTCTCGGTAGAGCACCGTACGGGAGCGTGGTCGAAGGCAGGCGGAGCTGGGCGACCATCGCCCGGAGCTCCCGCGCCGCGCAGCGGCCGGCGTCGAGACTGTGGGGTCCGAGCCGCAGCGACGAGGAGGCGCTCGGCCCGGCCTTCACGGCACGGTCGAGGCTTCGTCGCGGCGGCTACTCGCAAGATCGTCAAAATCGGGTCTGGGTCCAACCAGCGAGGCGGTCCTGGAAGCCTTTGCGGGCTTGCCTTCCGGCGGCGGGGACCTGGCGGGTCGCGCGTCGTCCGCCCTGGCTCCTCGAGGACCGCTCGGCGCGCGCCGAAATGCTGGCCCATGTGGGCCCGGAGCGGGCCGGCTGCTGGCACCAGCGGGCGGGAGGATAGCAGGAAGTCTCGCCTTCGGTGTGGTTTGCGCCGATTCGGCCGTGGACACGCGGCTCAGCTACCGCCGTCCAGCACGTGGTACATGCGGGACACCTCGAGCCGCAGGACTTCGGGATTGCCTAGCTGGAACAGTGCCCAACGTTCGAACCCAGACAGGTCTAGCTGCTGCAGCGCCTCGTCCAGGGAAAGGCCTCGGGCGTGGAACCCGGTGACCTGGTCCCAGTAGGTGCGGATGTACTGCTGGGCCTGGTCCAGCACGGCGCGACCTCGCACCGGCGGGCCGTGGCCACCGACCAGGACGTCGACGTCCAGCGCCTTCAGCGCCTCGAGGGTCGCGACGTAATCCTGTGGGTAGCCGTCGCCGAGGTACGGGGCGCCGCCGTAGAACAGGTCACCGGGGTTCCAGCGGCCGCGGAGCCTCGACCCCGCCGGCGGCGCGTTGGCGCGGGTAACATCAGGCGATCCGACCGGAGGCCGGCCGGACCCACGCTCTCTGGATTCACGGACTGACGGACTCACGGGAGATAGTGCCATCTCGCAGCTCTACGGCAATACCACCGCGCTCAAGACCTCGGACCGCCGAGCGCTCGAACGTACATACCGGCGCAAGGTGCCACCGTCCGAGGTCGTGACCGCCGAGCTGGCGGGTCACCTCGCAGGCATCTCCAGGGCGATGGGGCGCCAGGTCGGTGTCTTCATCGACCGCAGCGGCGGGATCGAGCAGGTGATCGTCGGCGACGCGATGAAGCTCGACCTGCCCGACGTCGGTCGCTTCCGCGGCGGCACCGGCCGGTTTCGTGGCGTTCGGCTGGTGCACACGCACCTGCGCGGCGAGCCGCTCACCGCAGACGACCTCAACGACCTGGCGCTGCTGCGGCTCGACGCGGTGGCGGTGGTGCAGGCCGAGGAGGACGGCGGCGCCGGTGAGGTCGAGGTCGCGATGCTGGCCGCGGGCGACGGAGCCGGCAGCCCGGCAGCGGCCGTACCGGCGGAGCCGTTCCTGCGGCTGCGCGCACCTTCCATCCACCGACTCGACCTCGACTTCGACACGACCATCCGCGAGCTCGAGGAAGAGTTCGCCGCCCTCGATCGCACGCGTCGCGGCAAGACCAAGCGCGAGCGCGCGCTGGTCATCGGCGTCACCCAGGACGACGAGCGGTACGCGGAAACGCTCGAGCTGGTGCGCTCCGCCGGCGTCGAGGTCGCTGCCGAGATCCGGCAGCGTCGCGCGCAGGTGCACCCGCGCACGGTGGTCGGACGTGGCAAGCTCGCCGACATCGTCCTCGACGGCATGCGGCATGGTGCCGCCAAGGCGATCTTCGACATCGACCTGCGCCCGGCGCAGTCGCGCGCCTTCGAGGAGGAGACGGGCCTCGCCGCGATCGACCGAACCCAGCTCATCCTCGACGTCTTCGCCCAGCGCGCCAAGAGCGCAGACGGCAAGCTGCAGGTCGAGCTGGCGCAGCTCAAGTACCAGCTCCCGCGGTTGGTGGGTAAGGGAGCCGAGCTCTCGCGGCTCGCCGGCGGTATCGGCACGCGCGGACCCGGCGAGACCAAGCTCGAGGTCGACCGGCGTCGCATCCGCGAGCGCATCCACACCCTGGAGCGCCGCATCGGCCAGCTCTCCAAGCAGCGCGCGCTGCGTCGCGAGCGGCGTCGTGAGACGCGAATCCCGGTGCTCTCGATCGTCGGCTACACCAACGCCGGCAAGAGCACGCTGCTAAACGCGCTCACCAACAGCGAGGTCGAGGCCGCCGACCTCCTGTTCATGACCCTCGACCCGACCAGCCGCCGGCTGCGCTTCCCGCGCGAAGGCGAGGTGGTCATCACCGACACCGTGGGATTCCTGGCGGACCTGCCGCGCGACCTGGTGGCGGCCTTTCGCGCCACGCTCGAGGAGCTTGCCGACGCCGACCTCCTCCTGCACGTGGTCGATGCCGCCGACCCGCGTCTCGATCAGAAGAAGAGCGCGGTCCAGGGCATCCTCGAGGAGCTCGAGCTCTCGCAGATACCGAGGTTGCTCGTGCTCAACAAGTCCGACCTGGTGGCTCCGGAGGAGATGGCGCGGCTGGCGCGACGACACGAGGGCGTGGCGGTGTCGGCCAGCACCAAGCAGGGCCTATCCGACTTGATAGCCGCCGCGGAGGCTCGTCTCGCCGCTCCGCGGCCCTTCGTTCCGGACTACGGTGTCGCATCTCGAGACGCGCCGGGTGGCGCGGAGACCGACGTGACGGACGAGTCGCCGTCGCCGGCGGTCGCTCCGGGAACGCATCCCTGATCGCAACAGCGACCTCTGGGCGGTAGCCCTCGCCGGCTATGATCATTCGGCTTCGCGACGCGGCCAGCGTTGCTGTTAGTTCTCCTCTCTTCGAGGTTGCCATGCACCGACCAGCAGTACTCCTCGCCGTAGCCGGTCTCTCGCTCTCGTTCGTGCTCGCGACGACTCATGCGAGCGCCGCCGCAGAGCCGCGCGGTCCCCGCATGCCGGACTTCAGCTCGTGGTCGAACGGCGCCGACGGTTACGCCGAGGCGCTGCGTCGGGGCGAAGAGCAGCGCAAGCCTGTCCTGGTCTACTTCTACACCGACTGGTGCGGCTACTGCCGCCAGTTCGAGCAACAGCTGCTGTCCGAGCCCGAGCTCGACGGGTATCTCGACAGCATCGTGACCGTGAGGGTGAACCCCGAGGCCGGCCCTGACGAGGCGGCGGTCGCGCGACGGTACGGCGTGCAGTCGTTCCCCTCGCTCTTCGTGCACAGTGGAGAGTCGCCCGTGGTCTCGCAGGTCGACCGAGTGCGCATCGTCGACCGGCGCCCCGTGCTGATGACGCCCGCCCAGTTCATCGACGTCATCAAGACGGCGGGAGCAAGGTGAGCTCGGATGAATGGACCGAGCCCAGCTCCGTCGATTCATCCGAGCCATCCCGAGGAGCCAAGCCGCAGGTGCCGGGCCGCGGTCCGGTCGATGTGTCGGACCCGATCGTCGAGATCCGCTCGCTGGTCAAGTCGTATGGCTCTACCCGGGCCTTGCGGGGCATCGACCTCGGGATCCGGCGCGGCGAGGTTTTCGGATACCTCGGGCCCAACGGCGCTGGCAAGACCACGACCCTGCGCATCTTGCTCGGCCTGCTGCGCCCGACGTCCGGCAGCGCGCACGCCTTCGGCTTGGATTGCTGGCGCGACCGCGTGGCGATCAAGAGGCGGCTGGGCTACCTCGCCGGCGACATCCGGCTCTACGGCTCGATCACCGGTCGCCAGCTCCTCGACCTGCTCGACCGCCTGCGCGGCGGCGGCGCCCGGTACCACGAGCTAGCGGAGCGGCTCCGCCTCGATCTCGGTCGGCGGGTCAAGAGCTACTCCAAGGGCAACAAGCAGAAGCTCGGGATCGTGCAGGCGCTCATGCACCAGCCCGAGTTGTTGATCCTGGACGAGCCGACCACTGCGCTCGACCCGCTGGTGCAGCACGAGGTCTACGCGATCCTGGAGGACGAACGCCGTCGCGGCACGACGGTGGTGTTGTCCTCGCACGTACTGAGCGAGGTGCAACGCATCTGCGAGCGCGTGGCGATCGTTCGCGAGGGGCAGATCTTGCAGGTGGCGACCGTAGATCGCCTGCGACGACTGGATCGCCGTCGCGTCGAGGCGTTCTTCACGGACCCGGAAGCGGGGGAGCGAGCCCTGCGCGAAGCAGGCTTCGAGCCCACCCGCGAGGGTGCTGCGGTGGTCCTGCGGGTGACCGGCTTCGATGCACTGATCGCGGTACTGGCGGGGCAGTCGGTGCGCTCCCTGGTGGTCGAGCCCCTCAGTCTCGAGGAGATCTTCTTCGAGGTCTACCGCGGCGGCGATGCCGTTCCGGAGGACGATGTTTGGCGCGAGGAGACAGGACCTTGAGGACGCTGCTGGTCCTGGTGCACAAGCAGCTCTACGAGCTGCGTTGGGCGGTGATCCTGTGCTGGGTGATGCTCGTGGTGTTTTTCGTGTTCGGCACTTTCTTGTACCGAACCTTCGGCGACACCAGCGCCGAGGCGATGGCGCGACTCTCGCCCCAGCTCGT
This sequence comes from Thermoanaerobaculia bacterium, assembly GCA_035524895.1. Classification (GTDB taxonomy): domain Bacteria; phylum Acidobacteriota; class Thermoanaerobaculia; order Multivoradales; family Multivoraceae; genus DATLFI01. The sequence goes on from DATLFI010000397.1 coordinate 17,249, forward strand.
GATGGGGATGTTCGGCGGCCTGCTGGGCGGGCTCGATCAGCTCGAGATGTGGTTGATGACGCTCTTCCTCCACCCGCTGGTCTTGACCCTGTATGCCGCCATCACCCTGGCGCTCGCGTCGCGGAGCCTGGCGGGCGAGATCGAGCGTGGCACCCTCGATCTGCTGCTCGCATGTCCGGTGCCACGAGGCTCGTTGGTGGCAGCCGCGAGCTGCTCCATATTCCTGGTGCAAGCGCTGCTCACGGCGAGCGCGTTTGCTGCGATGCGGATCGGTCTCGCGGTGGCCGAGATCCCGCCGCCCGACTCCCTCGGCCGCTTCGGGCTCGTCGCGCTCAACCTGTGGGGGTTGTTCGTGGCGGTCGCGGGTGTCTCGCTGCTCTGCTCCGCGGCGGCCTCCGAGCAGGGCAAGGCGATCGGCCGCTCGATCGGATTCCTGGTCGTGTCGTTCTTCGTGAACCTGCTGGCGAGCTTCTGGGCGAAGGCGCGGTGGGCGGACTTCGCATCGGTGTTCCATTACCACCAGCCGCAGCCGATCCTGACCGGGCGCGAAGCGGTGTGGGGCGATCTGGCCGTGCTGCTGGGGGTGGGTCTGGTGACCCACGTCGCGGCACTGATGGTATTCGTGCGTCGCGACATCGCGGCTTCGTGAACGGAGCTTTCGGCGCGGATACACTGACCGAACTCGGTGTGTGCCCTACCATGATGAAGGACGCTGACGACGCGAACCCGGCGATCAGTCAGTCGAAGCTGTTCGATCTGTCGATCGACCTGCTGTGTATCGCCGGCACGGACGGCCGTTTCCGGCTGGTCAACCCCGCGTTCGAGCGCACGCTCGGCTGGAGTCGCGAAGAGCTGTTGGCGCGTCCGTTCTACGACCTGGTCCATCCAGAGGATCTCGCCGCGACGCAGGGCGAAGTGGAGAAGCTGGCGAGCGGAATCCCCACCACCTCTTTCGAGAACCGCTATCGCTGTGCCGACGGCAGCTACAAGATCCTCCGCTGGAACACGCGTCCCGATCCTGCCACCGGCTTGCTCTACGCGGTGGCGCACGACGTCACCGTGCAACGACAGATGGAAAGGGAGCTGATCCGGGCGAAGGAGGCCGCCGAGGCCGCCGTCCGGGCGCGCACCGAGTTCCTGGCCACGGTCAGCCACGAGATCCGCACGCCGATGAACGGCATCATCGGCATGACCGAGCTGGCGCTCCAGGGCACTCGTGACCCTGCAGTGCGCCGCCACCTGGAGATCGTCCGCGGCTCGGCCGACCACCTGCTGGAGCTGATCGAGGACCTCCTCGACTTGTCTCGCATCGAGGCAGGTCGCCTGGATCTCGACGAGGAGCCGTTTCGGGTGCGTGAGACGGTGGACGCGGCGATCCAGACGCTGGCCTGGACGGCAACAGGCAAGGGACTCGAGCTGGCCTACCACGTCGCGCCCGACGTGCCACGGATCGTCGCTGGCGACGATGCGCGGCTGCGACAGGTCGTGGTGAACCTGGTCGGCAACGCGATCAAGTTCACGGATCGGGGCGCGGTCACGCTGGAGGTCGCGCGAGTGGCGGATCTTGGGATGGCGGTCCGACTTTCGTTCGTCGTCACCGATACCGGCATGGGCATTTTGCCGGAGCGTCAGGCCGAGATCTTCGAGCGCTTCGCCCAGCTCCCGGGACCCGATGGCAGGCGCCGACCTGGCAGCGGGCTCGGCCTGCCGATCACGAGGCAGCTCGTGCAGCTCATGGGAGGCTCTCTCGAAGTCTCGTCGGAGCCGGGACGCGGAAGCTCCTTCGTGGTCACCGTGCCGTTCCGCACCATGCCGCTCGACAAGGTGACGGGGCATGCCCCGCGACTCCCGCTCTCGGGTCGCGCGCTGGTGGTGTCGACCCGTTCCGCGACGCGGTCCTTCCTGTGCCGGTATCTTGCGGCGTGGGGCTTCCAGGTCGAGGGGCTCGAGCGCCTCGAGGAGGCGGACGAGCGTATCGCGGCTGCGACGCAGAGCGGACAGCCCGTGGCGCTATGCGTCTTCGAGGCAGGACCGATCGGGGAGAGGGTGGACCTGATCGAAAAGCTGAGGCGGCAGCACAGGCTACGACTGGTCGCAGTGGTCGGGCCTGCCGACACGCATGAGCAGCTCGAGCGCCTGCGCTCGGCCGGAGTCACCGCGACGGTGGTGGAGCCGGTGAGCGAGGAGGAGCTCCGAGCAGCACTGGCGGGCAGCCAATCGGCAGTCTCGCCGGGCGAGCCAGCAGACAGGTCGTTGCGGCTCCTGGTCGCAGAGGACGGCGAGGTCAACCGCCAGGTGCTGGGGGGCCTGCTCGAGTCGGGCGGGCACCGGGTCGAAATGGTCGGCGACGGGAAGGCGGCGGTCGCCGCGGTCGCGAACGGAACCTACGACGTGGCGTTGCTGGATCTCGAGCTGCCCGGTCTTGGGGGCATCGACGCCGCGCGCCAGATCCGCGAGGCGGAGGCGGGCTCGCG
>DATLFI010000398.1:0-3162 GCA_035524895.1 Thermoanaerobaculia bacterium
TGCGCCCTTACGCATTCCTCTTGGCACCCGCCGCCGCGAAGCCCTTGTTTTTCAAGCATTTCCGGCGGCGCCCTCTAGTTCTCCTGAGGACCTCCTCTAGCATCCTGTAGCCGGCAGCCTCGGGGCTGTGGAAATCCCCGAGTTAGCCGTGGACGGGGCCGCCGTGGGCCCGTGCCTCCCGGCTACCCTCCGGGTGTCTGATCGTCCGTCAAGTAATCCAGGTAGGGAGGAGCCGTCTACCCCACTAGCTCTTGAGCACCAGCCACTGTCGTCTCCGTCGGACATTTCTTCGCGGGCCACCCCGGCTCCATCCGCCTGATGCCGATGACCGGCTGACTCTGGTGCTCCTTTCACTTCAGAAGCTAGTTAGAGGAAGTTGAGATAGGCTCGGCTCCTCCATGGGCCCGATCTCGATCATCGACGTGGAACGCGCCTGGCGCGAGCACTCCAAGGGTCGCGCGCTCGGCGGTCGTCGAGCCCTCGCCGGATTCAGCTATCAGATCTACCTCTCCCTTTCTCGGTTCTTCCGCTCCGTTGCGGACGGCAGCCGAGCCGGCGCCTTTGCCTTCGATGGTCTGAGCGACTTGGCGGAGGAGCGCCAGGGGCTGACCTACCTCACCCAAGTCAAGTCCACGCTGTCCTTGGAAGCCCTGAAGAGCGCCGCCACTGAGGCGCTCGCCGTCGACCGATTCCTCGAAGACCGCTGGCCGACACTTCGCGACGCGTATCGTTACGGGGTCGTCGGTCGGCGCAGGCCAAGGAGCCTTCCCGAGATTGCGGAGATCCCACCGGCCGACCTGGGGCTTCGTGGAGCCGAGGCCGAACGCTGGATGCGGGTTCGAGAGCGCTTCGGCCCCGTCTCCGTCCAGCCCGACCCATTCCTCGACCTGGCGATCTTCCTCTTCCCACGAGTGGGCAGGACGTTCTCGTTCCTCGACTCGGCGACCGGCAAGCTCCTGGCACTCCTGGGCGACGATTGCCCTTCCGATGAGATCGCGAGATCTCTGCTGGAGCTTCTGGACGCGAGCCGCGTCGACGAAGCGCCGCCCGGCGAAATCCTGGGGCCTCATTCCTGGAACGCAACAGTCCTCGATGGGCCGCTGGTCCTCGTTGGTGAAAGGCCGACCGTCGAGGACGTGGCCGCCGGCCGGTTCATGGAACGCCCTCGGCGAGTTCACGCCATCCTCCAGCAGATCCACGACATCCTCCTGGAGCCGCGGTCGGGCCTCACGACCGTCCTCTGGCTCGAAGGAACGTCCGGGGCTGGCAAGAGCGTCCTCCTGCTCCAGGTGCTCCGCGAGCTCACCTTCCAGGACGGGAGCGTGGTCCACTGGCTCCAGCATTTCCCGCACCGCCTCGCGGAGGCGTTCGGTTATTGGCAGGGCCAGTCCAGCAGATCCTTCATCGGTGTCGACGATCTCTTCGCTCCGGATCACCGCAATCTCTCGGAGCTGTGGAACGCCTTCTACGAGACGACCGCGAAGGGAGAGTGGCCGATGGGCCGCCCACTGCTGGTCACCGCGGGCCCTTCGGAGTACCGGGAAGCATTCGAGGACCAGGCGTACCGCCGGGGATCACTGGCCATACAGCGAATCGAGGTCGACGCCCTCGGGCCCGTGGAGAGAGACGAGGTACGCACGTGGTACGGCCAGAGAACCGAATGGGACGCCCCGGCGATCCCGGAAGACAACTTCGTCTCCCACGTCTTCACCTACGAGCTCCATCGGCTGAGCCGGACGCCCGACCTTCGCGGGTTCACCGCCCGCTTCAAGGAACGGCTCGTCGAGCTCGGAGTCCTGGACGCGACCCGTTCGGCGCTAGCGCTGAACCGCTTTGGCATCCTGGCTCCCGAAGAGCTCTTCGCCCACGCTCCGGGCGCCCTCGATCAGCTCCAGCGAGAGCGCATCCTCCGGGCTCGCCGCCTTGAGTCCGCCGTTGGGCTACAGCTGTTTCACGCGACGATCGCTGAAACTCTGTACGGAGGCCTGCGCCCGGTCGAACGAGTCGCGGAACGTGCCGGAGACCTAGTCCGGGCAATCGAGACGGTGCTAGCGGATCACGAGCGGGCGCGAATCCTGCTAGACGCCTTTTCCGGGAGCAAGAACGGCAAGAAGCTGGGAAAGGACCTCCGCGCGCGGCTGGCTCGGGACCTGTGGCGCAGCGTCGAACGCATCGAGCCGCCAGGTGTCCCCATCGGATTGCTCTTCTCGCTCTTCGGCGGGTTTCTCGACGCGATCGAGCCGCGAGCCCGCGCCATCGCGAACCGGCTCCAGTCCTGGATGGCGGATGACCAAATGGACGAAATGGGCTGGGCTAGCTTGTTCCAGTTCCTGGGAAAGATCGCCCCGCAGGAGATCGGCGACGAGCACCTCCACAAGGCGGAGTCTCTGCTCCGGGATCACTCCGACTGGCCGAGCTGGAGCTACGTGTGGCAGGTCGCTTGGCGCATCCGCCCCACCTCCAATCTCGTCGACCTCGCCCTGCGGTGGCTCCCCGAACACGCGAGCGATCGCGGCTGGGGTTACGTGTTCCAGCCACTCTTCGAGCACGACCCCAGATTGCCGGGTCTCCGCTCGATCGCCCGGTCCGGCCTCGAGGGCTACCCCGTTTCAATGGCGGACCCCTATCTCTGGGAGAAGGCGGCAACGCTGCTCGAAACATCCGAGATGGCGCAGTTGATCACCGGCCGGCTCGCTCGAACCCAGAACCCCCTTATCCACGACCGGGGGCTCCGCTACCTGTTCGACGAGCTGCACATTGGGCCGGATCAGCTGATCGAAGCGATTGGCCGGTCGAGCGGCGAAGATCACTACCCGCAGCTTCTGCAAGACGTACTTCACCGGCGAGAGGAGGACGCTTTCGATCTGGGAGCCGAATGGCTGTCCGGCCATGAAGACCGACCCGCGTGGTCTCACGTCTGGCGGCGGCTCGTCGAGCTACGGCCTGAGGATACCGAGCTCTTCGACACCGGCCAGCGATGGCTTCGAGATCGAGAGGACCGACCGGAGTGGAATTACGTCTGGCAGCGGCTCGTCGAGCTACGGCCTGAGGACACCGACCTCTTCGACACCGGCCAGCGATGGCTTCGAGATCGAGAGGACCGACGGGGGTGGAATTACGTCTGGCGGAGGCTGTTCGAGCTGCTGCCTACCGATCGTGATC
>DATLFI010000399.1:0-8721 GCA_035524895.1 Thermoanaerobaculia bacterium
AGACGCATCGCCGCTCCCCACTCGTAGTCCGAAGCCACCAGCAGCGGCACCGCCGATGCCCGCTGCAGGCGAGCCACCGCGGCCGCCGTCGAGCGCGGGTCGCCGGCGAACACCACCACGCCCCCGATCCGCCCGGCGCGCACCGCTTCCTCCAGCTCCACGAGCTGAGAATGGTCGCGATGCTGGAAACCGCCGTCCAGACGAGGCGCCACGAGCTGGCCCACCTTCTGCTCCAGAGTCAGCCCGGCCAATGTCTCACGCACCCAGCGATCGGTGTTGTTCTCGGCCCCGCGCGCCGAAGCGGCGCTCGTAGCGAAAGCGAAAGTGGCGATCGCCGCCAGCAGAGCCACACCACCGTGTCGGCCCAGCCATCGATTCTCGCGGCCTCGCCAAGCCACTCGTTCGCGCCCAACGCGGCGTCCGGTACCTTGGTCGTGCAGAATGGCCGCCGTCGTGCTCACTTTCGCGGACGGCATCGTCATCTTCGGGTACCTCGCGGTCGTCGCCACGGTCGGGCTCCTTGCCGGCCGAGGCCAGCGCACCACGCGAGACTACTTCCTCGGCGCCAAGAGCATCCCGTGGTGGGCCGCCGGTATCTCGATCCTCGCCACCGAGACCAGCACCCTCACCTTCATCGGGGCGCCGGTGCAGTCGCTGCGCGGCGACTGGACCTACGTGCAGCTCACGCTCGGCTCGGCGCTGGGTCGGCTCGCCGTGGCAGGCATCCTGATCGGCGTCTACTACCGCGCCGATATCACCACTGTGTACGGGTACCTGGCAGAGCGCTTCGGACCCTGGTCGCGCAACCTCTCCACGGTCCTCTTCCTCGTCGGCCGACTGCTCGGCAGCGGCGTGCGCCTGTACGCCTCGGCGATCGCGCTGGTGGTGATCACCGGTGTCAGCTTTCCGTTGGCGATCCTGGTGTTGTCCGCGGTGGCGGTGGCCTACACCTTGCTCGGCGGCCTGCGGTCGATCGTTTGGACCGACGTGCTCCAGGGCAGCCTACTGATCGGTGGCGCGCTACTCGCGCTGGTCTACCTCGCCCGCAGCGAGCCTGGCCTCGCCGCGTCGCTCGCCGAGCTACGGGCAGCGACCACGCCGGCGGGAAATCCCAAGCTGCGCTTCCTCGACTTCTCTCTCGACCCGCGCACTGCCTACACGATCTTCGCTGGGTTGATCGGTAGCGCCTTTCTCACCATGTCCACCCACGGCACCGACCAGGACATGATCCAGCGAGCCCTCGCCTGCCGGGAAGCCAAGGACGGTCGCCGCAGCATGTGGTTGAGCGCCGTCCTGACGCTGCCGGTGACGATCGCCTTCCTGGCGATCGGATCGCTGCTCTGGGTCCAGCTCGGCGGCGACGCCGGGGCCGAGGAGCTGGCGCACTCGCTGGCTTCGAGCAACGGCTTCAGCGACCCCGGTCGGGGCTACGAGTTCCTGTTTCCGTTCTACGTCGTGCAGACCTTCCCGCCGCTGGTGCGCGGTCTGATCCTCGCGGCGCTGTTCGCCACCGCCATGTCGAGCCTCGACTCCGCGATCGGAGCGCTCGCCACCACCGCGGTCGAGAACCTCTGGCGGCCTTACGTGCGCCCGAACAGCACCGAGAAGCACTACCTCGCCGTCGCTCGCTGGCTGACCATGATCTTCGGCCTGGCCCTCGTCGCCGTAGCGTTGGTGGTGTGGCTGCGCGAGGGCTCCGGCGGCGAGCGCGAGGGATTCGGCGTGCTCATGCTCGGGCTCAAAGTGTTGAGCTGGATCTTCCCGCCGCTCCTCGGAGTCTTCCTGGTCGGCGTACTGACGCGGCGCGGCAGCGACCTGGGCAACGTGATCGCGATCTCCACCGGAGTGGGCACCCTGCTCTTCGTCGAGGCCTGGCCTGCGTTCTTCGGCGTCCCTCCGCCCTTCGCCTGGACCTGGAACCCCGTGCTCGGCTGCGCCATGACGTTCACGATCGCCGTCGCGTTCCCGCCGCGGCACGGCTCGACGATGACAACTCCCGCCGTCCCCGCACCCTGACTGGGCCGAATTAGCCCCGAGAGAGGACCACGATGAGCATTCTCGACCGCAGGCAGCTCCTGGCAGCCCTGGGCGCCGTTGCCGTCGCGCCGCTGGCGGTACGCGCACAGACCGCAGCCCCGAGCGCCCGACTGCCGCTGGTCAAGCCGCCACGGCTGCGCCCCGGCGACACCGTCGGGCTGGTGAACCCCGCGACCGCCGCGTTCGAGACCATGCCGATCGAGATCCTCGTCGACTCGCTCGAGGCGCTGGGCCTGAAGGTCGTGCAGGGCGAGAGCTACTTCGACCGGCGCGGCTACTTCGCGGGCACCGACCAGGACCGCGCGCGCGACATCAACGGATTCTTCGCCGACCCGAACGTCAAGGCGCTGGTCGCGCGCGGAGGCTGGGGTTCGGCACGACTGCTGCCGCTGCTCGACTACGACGCGATCCGCGGCAATCCGAAGATACTGCTCGGCTACAGCGACGTCACCGCACTGCTGCTCGGCATCCACGCCAAGACCGGCCTGGTCACCTTCCATGGCCCGCACCCGCGCATGCGCTTCTCGGCGGACCGGATACGCGAGGTCCTGTTCGACGGCTCCTCACCGCTGCTCGAGAACCCGCGCGAGGTCTCGGCGAACCAGACCGTGCAGACCGAGCATCGCATCCAGACCATCACCCCGGGCGTCGCGCGCGGTCCCATCCTCGGCGGCAACCTGACCGTGCTCACCGCCATCGTCGGCTCCGGCTACCTTCCCGACTGGCGCGGTTGCGTGCTGTTCCTCGAGGACGTCGACGAGGCGGTCTACCGCATCGACCGCATGCTCACGCAGCTCCGTCTGGCAAGCGTGCTGGAGCAGATCGCCGGCTTCGTGTTCGGTCGCTGCACCGAATGCGAGCCCGACTCGACCTACGGCTCGCTAACGCTCGAGGAGGTGCTGCGCGACCACATCGGGTCGCTCGGCGTTCCCGCCTACCGCGGCGCGATGATCGGCCACATCCCAGAGCAGTTCACGATCCCGATGGGCGTGCAAGCCGAGATCGACGCCGGCGCGGGTACCATCCGCCTCCTCGAACCAGGGGTCACCTGACCTCCGCGCTTGCACCCCTGCCTCATGAAGACGCGCATCCTCCCCGACGATCTCCTGCGCGCGCTCGCACGCGAGCACGGCACGCCGCTCTACGTCTACCACCTCGACGTGGTGCGCGCGCGCGTGCGCGATCTCGCCGACTTCGACGTCATTCGGTACGCGCAGAAGGCCAACTCGAACCTGAGCCTCCTCCGCGCGCTACACGGCATGGGCCTCAAGGTGGACGCGGTCTCGACTGGCGAGGTGCGCCGCGCCCTGCTCGCGGGGTTCGCACCAGCGGACCTCCACTTCACCGCCGACATCTTCGACCGGCGCATCCTCGAGCTACTGGCAGAAGTCGACGTGCACGTCAACCTCGGCTCTCCCGACATGGTCGAGCAGTACGCCGCGATCCGCCCCGGCCACGAGGTGACGCTCCGTCTCAACCCCGGCTTCGGGCACGGCCACGACCTCAAGGTCTCGACCGGCGGACCGCAGTCGAAACACGGCATCTGGCGCGAGCAGCTTCCAGAGGTTCTGGAACGCGTCGCGCACGCGGGCCTGCGCGCGACCGGGCTCCACATGCACATCGGCTCGGGCTCCGACTTCGAGCACCTCGGGCGCGTGCGCGCGGCGCTCACGGAGGCGGCCCTCGCGATGGGCGAGCACCTCTCCGTGCTCTCGACCGGTGGCGGGCTACCCACCCCCTACCGCGCCGCCGAGGCACGGTTCGACGTCGCCCAGTACGTCGCCGCGTGGCGCGAGACGAAGGGCGAGATCGAGCGCGAGCTCGGCCGCCGCCTCACGCTCGAGGTCGAGCCGGGCCGCTATCTGGTGGCCGAAGCGGGGCTGCTGCTCGCCGAGGTGCGTGCCACCAAGAGCAGCGGCGAGGTCGAGTACCTGCTGGTCGACGCCGGCTTCGACAATTTGGTGCGTCCCGCCTTCTACGGCGCCTACCATCACATCTCCGTCCTCGGCCGAGACGCCGACCCCACCGCCCCGCGCGTGGTGGCCGGCCCGCTGTGCGAGTCGGCGGACATGTTCACCCAGTCCAAGGGCGGTCTGGTCGAGCCGCGCGAGCTGCCGCACGCCGAGATCGGCGACCTGGTGTGCATTCACGATGCTGGCGCCTACGCCGCCAGCATGGCCTCGAACTACAATTCGCGTCTGCTCGCCGCCGAGGTGCTGGTCGACGGAAACGAGCCAAGGCTGGTACGGCGACGGCAGACGTTCGAGGAGCTCGTAGCCGCCGAGTTGGGGTGTCTCTGAACCCAGGAACTGAGGACCGAGGACGCGACCACGGTGGGCGATTCGCTGGCTGGCAACGCGACCGCCGTACGATCCTGGCCCGGCTCCTCACCATCGCGCCAAGCGTTCGTTTGGAAGCTGCTCGGCCATTGGCAGAGAAGATCTGCTCTGCGATAGCTTCCCCGCCCGAACGTCCACACGCGGGAGCAACGTCCTGACCACCCGACTCGGCACACCCTACCTGCTCTTTCTCGGCGAGTCCGCCGACCCGATCGACACCAAGACCGCGCGCGGCATCCTGCAATGGCGGCCGGAGTGGTGCGCGGGCGAGCTGTCGCTCGGTGCGCCTTCGCTCGGGTTGCCGGCGATGACGCCGCGGGAGGCTGCGGCGGCGGGAGTACGCACGCTGGTCGTGGGCACGGTGAGCGCCGGCGGGCTCCTGCCCGACCACTGGGTGGCGACGTTGATCGAAGCGGTCGAGGCCGGGCTCGACGTCGCGGCGGGCATGCACCGGCGCCTCAACGACATCGAGCCGCTGCGCCGCGCCTGCGAGGGGACAGGCCGAAGCCTGTTCGACGTGCGCGAGCCGGGCCGCTCGTTCCCCGTGGGAAACGGCCGCAAGCGCACGGGCAAGCGTCTGCTCACCGTCGGCACCGACTGCAGCGTCGGCAAGATGTACACGACGCTGGCGCTCGAGCGCGGGCTTCGCGCGCGCGATGTGAACGCACATTTCAAGGCCACGGGCCAGACGGGGATCTTGATCGCGGGCGAAGGCGTGCCGGTCGATGCGGTGGTGGCGGACTTCATCTCGGGCTCGGTCGAAGTGCTCTCGCCCGATGCCCCCGGCGAGTGGCACCTGATCGAGGGACAGGGGTCGCTCCACCACGCCGCCTACGCCGGTGTAACGCTCGGTCTGATCCACGGCGCGCAGCCCGACTGGCTGGTGGTCTGCCACGAGCCGACGCGCAAGCACCCGCGTCACCTGCCGCACATGAAGATGCCGACACCGCGCGCATCGATGCTCGCGGCGCTGGAGGCGGCCGCGCTCACCAATCCCGGAGTGCGCTGCCTGGGCTTCGCGGTGAACACGTCGCGACTCGACGACGCAGGCGCCCGCGCGTTCCTGGACGCTCTGGCTCAGCAGGAAGGCCTGCCGGCAACCGACCCGGTGCGGTACGGCGTCGACGAGCTGGTCGAGGCGCTGTTCGCGACCGAGGCCATAGCGAGCCGCGCCTGATAGCGCCACGCATACGCGGGCGGTGCGCGCGCTCGGCGTCCTCACGGACGCCCGCGTCCCCTGAGCACCCGGTCACGAATCCTGAGTCGGCTCCGCATCGCCGGAGAGCTCCGCCAGACGCACCTGCCCGGTATACAGGCGCAGCACCTCCTGGAGCAGGGCGACGCGGTTGCGCCGAAGCTGCTCGTCTTCGTCGCGCACCAGCACATGGCGCAGCAGGAGCTGCAACGAGCGGTCGAGAGCCTCCATGCTGTCCAGCCAGGCTCCGGGCCGGCTGCCATCGACCAGGCCGGCCGCCGTGCGCGCGGTCGCCTGCACAGCGACGAAGATGTCCTTCTCCTCGTCGGTAGCCAGCAGGCGAATCTCTATTCGCTCCTCCGTAGCGTCCCGGAGTAGCGACTCCAGCCGGCGCGCGGTGCGCACCAAGGGCGCCAGCCGCTCGCGCAGCGCCGGATCGCGACGGAGATCGCGTAGCGCGCGCAGCCGCGCTTGTACGTCGCTGAGCTGCGAGCTCGCCGACGCCAGCAGCACGGCGGCGACCTCCTCGTCGGCAAAGCCTTCCTCGCGCAGCACCGACTCGGCTGCAGTCTCGAGAAAACCCGCCAGCGCCGGCATGGCGTCCTCTGTGGCGAAGCCCTGGGCGCCGAAGCGGCGCAGCACCTGGCCCGCGAGCAGCCGAAGGTCGACGGGCAAGCCACGATGGAGGGCGACGCGCAACAAAGCGCACGCAGCGTGCCATTGCCTCGCAGCGCCCGGTGCGCTCTGCGGAACCGACGCCAGCTCTCCCAGCACGGCCGCACCCGCCAATGCGTCGGCCCAGTGCGCGAAGGCGACCAGCGTCGCGCAGCGGCCTCGCGGCATCAACAACGTGCCGGTCGCCGGGCGGTCGTGATCATGAATCGCCTGCCACACCGCGTCGGGATAGCCGTCCTCGCGCGCCAGCAGGCCGGCGATCACACCGGGCAGCGACGGCAGCTCGTGTCCGAGAGCTGTCGCGGCGTCGGCGTGCAGCAGGCGCACCGCCTCCGCGGCGCGCTCGACGTCCTCGATCCAGCCCCACTCGGTCGCCAGGTCGCGCACCAGCGCCTCGAGCCGCTCCGCGCGCTGGCCGAATGTGCCGAGACCGTCGCGCCAGGGCTCTCCCTCGAGCTGGCGCGCTCGCTGCGCCAGCGGCACCCGCCGGTCGCGCTCCCAATGGAAGGCTATGTCGTGCAAGAGGGCCGACGCGGTCCACGAGAGGCCGCGCGCGGCTCGGCCCTCGGGGTCGTCGGGACGGTCCACCACCGCCAGGAAGCGCGGCAGGAGCCGGCCCTCGGTGGTGAGCAGGAATGCCTGCAGCCGCTCGCGCAGCGCCGTCGCGACCAGCTCGCGCGGCAGCGCCAGGTGCTCCGGGTCCAGCTCGCCGGTGGCCACGCCCGGAATCTCGCAGCCGGCGGCGGCGAGGTCGAGGAGAGCAGCGTCCTCCACCAGCTCGCCTCCTGCCTTGGCGGCAGCGGTGAACAGGCGCTCGCGCAGCAGCTTACGACGCTCCGGGATGCGTACCTCGATCCCGAGGGCCAGCAGCTCGGCCCGATACTGCTCCACGCTGCGAACCTCGAACGGAGACGGCGAGAGTGTCGGGTGCCCCACCGTCTCCGGACGCGACGACAGTCCCCACGCAGCGATGTCGAGCGGGGTGTCGTCGAAGAGCACCAGCAGGCCCCGCAACGACCCCCTCCAGCGAGCCGCCACGGACGTGTCTTCGGGCCATGGCCAGCGACACGACTCGAGCCCGCGCTGGACGGCCTCGCGAGCGACTCTGCGAACGTGATCGCGAGCCGCTCCGGCCTGCGCCCCGCCGGCCGCGGGACTCGCAACGTTGTCTTCGCCGGCCAGGTCCGGCAGCGCGCGCAGGAGCACGACCACGCGGCGGACAGTCCCGGCCGTCGCCACCTGACGCGGAGCCAGGCCTACCGCGCCCAGCTCCTCGACCAGCGACACCCGCAGCGCCTGAGCAACCGCTGGCAGAGTGCTCGGTTCGAACGCGTCGGCGCGAATCTCGATCAAGAGCTCTGCCATCGGTCAGATCTCGTCCCCGGTCGGCTCGGAAGACTGACGGGCGGCGCCGACCGTGGCGCAACGCGCGATGCCCCTCGCGATCCTTCGTTCGACCTCGCTGCGACGCGCCGCCGGGTCTCGCTGCTCCAGAGTCTCGGCAACCTGCACGGCCTCGAGCAGGCTTCGAAAAGCCATGAGGGGCAGACCGGCTTCGAGACTGGCCTCGCTCTCGCCGAGCAGGAGATCGAGGCGAGTCGCGAGCCGGTCGAGGTCGGCCGTTTCCAATCCGTGACTCGCTAGCTCCTCCTCCTCCCAAGCCCGCATACGCCGAAACACGCTGTCGCCAGCGACCGTCCGGGCCTCCTCCGGCAGCACGACGGCGAGTCGTTCGAGACCGAACACGAGCTCGAGCGCAGGCGTCGCCAGCGGAAGCCCGCCAACAGAGACCAACCAGCTCGCGCGTCCGACCTCCACCCCATCGATCGCTAGCGACCAACCACTCGCGTCGATGCCGGCGAAGGGCAGGCCCGCATCACGGCCGCGGAGGCGCAGATCGTGCTCCGAGGCATCGAAGCCCAAGACCGTGAGCGCGCCCACCACGAGCTCGAGCGGCGCGAGATCGCCGCGACACGTCAACGCATAGACCTGATGGTGGACTGCCAGGCGATGGGGATGCAGTCGGGGCCGGGCGTCGAGGGGCCGCCGAGCCGGCTGCAAATGCACCGACGAACGGGAGGAGCCTGCAAGGAGCGAGAAGAAGACATCCGGAGCCAGCACGCCGTGACCGACCGTCACGTCCGGCGTCTGCAAACGCTCGAAATCGCGCTCCTCGAACCAGCGCAGGACGGGCTCTGCCAGCCGAATCGGCGTCACGGTCGACCCCGGCCACGCTGCTCGCTCGAGGTCATCGGTCGAGCGCGCTCTGCATGACACGGTAGCTGCGCAGCTCCTCGCCCAGGAACCGCCGCCGCAGCACGGCATTGACCCGCTCCAGCTCGAGCAGCGCCTGCGCACCGAAGCGCCCGGGACCCTGATCGTGGACCTGGAGCGGCGAGCACCTTCCGATCTCGCCGAGCAGCCTCTGAGCCTCCTCGCCCAGCGGCAGCGGCGCAGCCCAAGAGTGGGCACCCG
>DATLFI010000400.1:0-7049 GCA_035524895.1 Thermoanaerobaculia bacterium
GAGCATTGGGGGCTTCCCGGCGGGGCGTTGTCGAGATCGTTCAGCAGCCGGAGCCTTCCGGCCTGGACGATCTGTGAACGGCTCGGCATGCCGGCGGCCGTGCTCGGATGGCCGGGGGTCGCGGACGCCGGCATCGCACCCCAAGCGCAGGCGAGCGCGCCGTGGCCGACTCTCGTGCCGCTGGCCGCGGCAGACCCTCGTTTCGAAGCCGTTCACGCCTTCGGCGCCGACCTGCTCGCGGCTGCCGACGAGGACGCTGGCAGAGCGGCCGCGGCAGTCCGTCATCTCGAGGAAGCAGTCGTCGGGGGTCGACCGATAGCCCTCTTCTTGGGGCTCGAGGGTCTGGAGGCCGTCTCGAAGCGCACCTTCGGTGCCTACTCGGCGGTGCACCTCGAGGGCCGGCAGAAGACCGACGCGATCGCTGCCTCGGCGGCGCTGGAAGGCTACTACGCCTATGCCGACGACCTGCTCGAAGAGCTCTGGCTGCGCCTCCCCGAGCCGCGGCTCGTGATGGTGGTTTCCCCCTATGGCATCCGCGAGGCCAGCGGGCTGCGGCGAGCAGCCAACCTGCTCTCGCGGGACCGTAGGTTCGCCGGCGTCGCATCGGGTGCGCCAGACGGCCTGTTCCTGCTTCGCGGCAGTGGCGTGCGTCCGGGATTCCTGAATCGGATCGGGCTGGCGGATGTCGTGCCGACGCTGCTGTACGCCTTGGGATTTCCGGCCGCGCAGGACTTCGACGGCCGTGCCGTCACCGAGGCCTTCGACCCGGAGTTCCTGAGGCGAAACCCGCTCACATTCGTTCCATCATATGAAACGATGCGTCCGCTGCGGGTCGCGGCGCCACCCCTCGCGGGCGCCCCGGCGCTGCCCTGAAGCGGCGCGGACTGTCAGCCCCGCCGACGCACGGACTCGACGATGGCCGGGCGTGGAGCCTCCTCGCGGCGAGCCGGAGCCTCCGGCTCCGAAGACGCCTGGGCGCGGGGCTGCATCGAGCAGCTGCCTTCGAAGAAAGCGCCCTCCTCGATAACCAGCGCCGGCGTCTCGATGTCGGCGAGCACTCGCCCCTTGGCGGAGATCTCCACGCGCCGAGCCGCCTTGACCTGGCCCTTGACCGTGCCCGAGATGAAGACCGCGGCAACGGAGATCTCCCCGTCGACCGTCCCGGTGTCTCCCACCATCAGCTCGCCATCGGACACCACCTTGCCGGTGACCTGGCCATCGACCCGAAAGGTGTCGCGGAACCGCAGCTCGCCCTCGACGCGGCTGCCCTGGTCGAGAAAGCCGTTGAGCTCGCCGCCGCGTGCATCGCCGCCTTTGAAGATCATCGTTTCGTCTCCTTGCCGCCGACGAGGTGGTCGTAGAGTCGCATCAGCTCGTCCTCGGAATGGAAGTGGATCCGTACCGTGCCGGCCTTGCCACGACGCCGGATCTCGACGCGGGTCTGCAGTGCACGGGTAAGCCGCTCCTGCGCCGCCTGGGTGTTGGCGTCGGCACTTGGCTGTCCTTTGCGCTGGGGCTTCGCGCGCGACGCTCCGTCGCCGACCAACGCCTCGATCTCGCGCGCCGAGAAACCTCGCTCCACCGCCTCTCGCGCCAGCTCGGCCTGCCGGCGCGGGTCGTCGAGGGCAAGGAGGGGCCTGGCCTGCCCGGCGCTGAGGGTGCCGCTCCGGAGCAGAGCCAGGACCGCTTCGGGCAAGCGCAGCAGCCGCAGGGTGTTGGTCACGGTCGCTCGGCTCTTGCCGACCCGTGTCGCGATCAGCTCCTGGGTGAGGCCGAACCGGTCCCGGAGCTCCTGGTACGCCTCGGCTTCTTCGATCGGTCCCAGGTCACTGCGCTGGAGGTTCTCGACCAGTGCGAGCTCGAGCCAGGAGCTCTCGGACCCCGCCTCCCTGACCACCACGGGCACGCGATCCAGGCCCGCCAGTCTCGCGGCGCGCCAACGGCGCTCGCCCGCGACGATGGTGAACCAACCAGGCTCCTCCTCCACCACCACGATGGGCTGAAGGATTCCCTGCGCCCGAATGGAGTCCGCGAGCTGGCCGAGCGACTCCTCGTCGAAGCTCTCTCGTGGCTGGTGCCGATTGGGGCGTAGCTGCGAGATCCCTGCGTCCCGGACTCCCGTGCCTACAGAAGGAGCAGGCGCCGCCGGCGCGCTCTCACCCAGCAACGCGTCGAGGCCGCGTCCCAGCCCGCGCCGGCGCGGAGTTGTCATGCCGCGTTCCTCCGCAAGACTTCCTGGGCGAGCTCCAGGTAGGCCTGCGCTCCTCGCGACTTGATGTCGTACTCGAGCACCGGGATGCCATGGCTCGGGGCCTCGGCCAGCCGCACGTTACGCGGCACGATCGTGTCGTAGACCTTGCCGGCGAAGTGCGCGCGGATCTCCCGTACCACGTCCCGCGCCAGGTTGGTCCGCTCGTCGAACATGGTCAGCAGCACGCCCGCGATGCGCAGCTCCGGGTTCAGGCCCCGTCGCACCCGCTCGAGGGTGGACACCAGCTCGCGGACGCCCTCCAGCGCGAAGTACTCGCATTGGATCGGCACCAGGATCGCCTCGGCCGCGACCAGTGCGTTGACCGTGAGGTGCCCGAGGGAGGGCGGGCAATCTATCAGGACGAACTCGTAGGCAGGCGCGATCTCGTGGATCGCATCGTGCAGCCGGCGCTCCCAACCCTCCTCGCCGACCAACTCGACCTCCAGGCCCACCAGGTCGCGGTCTGCGGGCAGGATGTCGAGAAAGGGGAAGCCCGTTGGACGCGTCGCTTCGGAGACCGGGCTCTCGCCGCACAAGACGTGGTAGAGGTTGGGCGCCGTCGCCTGGAGCCCCAGGCCTCGGGTGGCGTTGCCCTGCGGGTCCGCGTCCACGAGGAGGGTGCGTCGCTCGAGCGCAGCCAGCGCGGCGCCGAGGTTGATCGCGGTGGTGGTCTTGCCGACTCCGCCCTTCTGATTCGCGATCGCCACGATGCTAGTCATGCTCGATCCGGTTCACACGTCGAGAGCTGGGAGAATGCGGACCATGTCCGGATGACCCGTTTGTCGCCGCCCGCTAGCGGCATCACGTCGCCAACCGCCCGAAAGCCCTGGGGTGGCGAGGACGACTCGGGACCGCTCCATTGCAGCACGTGCCCGCCCGCGCTCAGTCGCGCGTGAAGCGTTCGCCAGGCGGCACGCTCGAGCCTCACCGCACGCAAGGTAACGAAGTCTAGTCGCTGTGGCACGCCCTCCGGAAGCTGCGCGCGCAGATAGCCCGTAACCACGCGAAGCGTCGTGTCCGCAGCGGTCGCGGCGCGACGAAGAAAGGCCGCCTTGCGCTCGCGCGACTCCAGCAGAACGACATCGATCCGGGGGCAGCACACGGCAAGGATCAGCCCCGGGAAGCCGCCACCGCTTCCCAGATCGAGGAGCTGGCGTCGTCCCGGCAGCCGATCGAGCAGAGGAATCGCGGCGACCGACTCGCCGTAGTGCCTCTCGATCACTTCGCTTACCGTACCTGGACCCACGAGGCCGATCCGTGGGTTCCACCGCTGGAGCTCCAGGTAGTGGCCGTGGAGCCTGGAAAGTACAGCGGCGGAAAGCTCCGGCGCGAAAGGCAGGAGCCTGGCCGAGAACTCGGAGAGGCCGATCGACGGCAGCTCAGCAGCCACGATGTTTCACGTGATACCTTACGGTGAAACAACACCCGCGTCATGCCAGGTCAACCGAGCACCCCGAGCACGGCTCCAGACGCGACCTCCTTCGAGGTCGGCTTTTTCGTCGGGCTGCTGGTCGGCGAGGGCCACTTCGGGGGCGACGGGCGACAGCCGCACATCACGCTCCGGATGCACGTCGATCACGAGCGTCTCTTCCGTTGGCTCACCGTCCACTTTCCCGGCGGAAAACTCTACGGCCCCTACGACCACAGCGGGCGCCGCTACTACCAGTGGATGGCGCGCGGAGCGTATCTGAAGCAGGTCCTGCTCCCGCTGCTCGATCGGCACCTCACCGCCGATCTCGACGGCAAGGCCCACGACCGCTACCAGGCCATGAAACGAACGTATCGGTTGTAGCGCCGCAGACCGCTCAGGCCGACCGGATGGTGACCCGCTTGAAGTAGCCGCGGCCCAGACTCTCCGTGGTTACCGAGGCGTCGTGCAACAAGGCCACGTGGACGACCCTGCGGTCGGCTGGCATCATCGGCTCGAGGATCGCACGCTCACCGGTGCGGCGCACCTCCGCGGCGGCGCGATGGGCCCGAGCGCGCAGGCGCTCCTCCCTCAGCTCCTGGAAGCCGTTGCAGTCGACCCGACAGTCCATGGATTCCTCGGTGTCGCCGTCGAGCAACCGCGGCAACAACGTCTGGAGCGCCTGTAGCGCCTCCCCTTCGTCCTCGACCAGCCACTCCGCGTCGGCCCCGCTGAGGTTGACGTCGAGGCGCTCCGGACCCATGCGGACAGACGCTCCCAGGTCGAGATCGGCCAGGCCGAGCAGCAACTCGAGCCACTGCCGCGCCGACGCCTCGGCACCGCTCGAAGCCAGCGGTTGCGCCTCCAGGCTCTCCTCGACGGTACGCGGCAGCGTCCGCCAAAGTCGACCGCCACCGTCCCCGATCGAACCCTGGCTCCGCTGTGGTGCGGCCGGCTCCCTTCGCGCGGGATATGTCTCCGGAGCCACGACGCGCTCTTCGGACGCTTCCTCGACCGCCTCGGCGGGCGCTCCTTCGACCGCCTCGACAGGTGACACGCCTTCCGAGGATGCCGTAACCACCTCGCTGGAGGTGACGTCCACTGCCTCCGCAGCCTCCGTGACCTCCGCCTCTCTCTCCGGCGGCTCCGACGACACCGGCAGCTCGCCGGGCTCCGCGACCAGTCGTGTCGGATCGACCCGGATCACAACGCGCCTGCGTTTGGTGAAGCCGGAGCGCTTGTCGACCTGCTCGTAGCGAAGCCGTGAGGGGTCGACTCCGAAGTGCCCTGCCGCCTCGAGCACCGCGCGATCCAGGTTCGCCGCCGAGAAAAAACGCCGCTCTACGCTACTCATGCTTCACGCCCCTCGGCCTTCTCCACGCGGCGATCGCTCGGCGGGTTGCTCTTCGACTTCGAAGCCGCATCATCCGTCGTACCGCCCAGGAAACCGGCCTTCTTGAGCTTGTTATAGCCGGCCTGCTGGACGATGGTCAACACGTTGTTGACCAGCCAGTAGAGCACCAACCCGCTCGGAAACCCGAGCGAGAAAATGGTGAACCAGATCGGCATCGTGGTGATCAGGATTCGCTGGGTGGGGTTGGATGGTGCAGGCATCATCTTCGTGCTCGCGAACTGGGTCGCGCCCATCACCAACGGCAGCACGTAGAAGGGATCCTTGACCGTGAGATCCTGGATCCATCCGATCCACGGCTGGTTCCACAGCTCCACCGCGTTCGACAGGAGCTGGTAGAAGCCAAAGAAGATCGGCATCTGCGCCACGATCGGCAGACAGCCGCCCGCCGGGCTCACCCCCTCGTCGCGGAAGAGCTGCTGCATCTCCTCGTTCATCTTGCGCTGCGCCTCGAGGTTGGGGCGCCCCTGCTTGTCGCGGAGCTTGCCGCGGTGCTTCTGACGAATCGCCTCCATCCGCGGATTGAGCTTCTGCATCTTCTGCATCGACACATAGCTCTTGTGCGTCAGCGGGAAGAGCACGATCTTGATCGCCACGGTCATCAACACGATGCACCAGCCGTAGTTGCGCACCACGTTGTCGTAGAGCCAGTGCAGCCCGAACAGCAGTGGTTTGGAGACCCATCCGAACCAACCCCAGCGCACCGTGTCCTGCACGCCACCCGGCAGCTCCTCCGAGCGCACGAGGCGGCGTAGCTCGAGGTACTCCTTGGCGCCGAGGTAGGCGCTCCCCGACAGCGTCGACCCGCTCGGGTCGAGCACCATCGCGGCGTCGCGCGGGCGATCCTCGTCGCTCTTCGCCACCTCGCCCGCGACCAGCTCGAAGCTCGCCGTCCCGGTGCCCGCGTCAACGACGTGGATGGCCGGCAGCACGTGCACCGCAGCGAGGGGTGTCGCCGGCGCGATCACCGCAAGGAAGTACTTGTCCTCGAGTGCAAACCAGCGAGAGCTCGGTGGCGCCTGCCAGGCCGCGTCGAGATCGGCGGACTCGCGCGCCCCGAAGTCTCGTCCCGCTCCGTAGGAAGCCCGCCGTTGGTTCTTCTGATAACGGTCTTCGAGCTCGTCCACGGTGGGGTTACGCAGACCCGGGCCCACCAGCAGCCCCCAGTCCCCCGGGCCTCCCTCCCAGGTGACCGAGAACTCGACCAGGTCGTCTCCGAACACGAAGCGCTTCTCGGCAGCCCCGAGCGGACCGCTGTAGCGCATCACCACTTCTCGCGAGCGTGCCGCGTGCTCCACCACGAAGAGCTCGCGATCGAGCGCCAGCGGCGCGCCATCGGGGCCCACGAAGGAGAGCACCCGCGCCTTCTCGGGCGTTCGCTGCCTCAGCAGCTCCACGCCACTCCCGGCGGCGCCTTCCCGCGGGGCCAGATGCAGTGAAGTCAGCGCAGCCCCCCGGTTGCTGAGGGTCGCGGTGTACTGCGCCGTCTCGACCCGGACCTCTGATTCGGTCCCGGCGGTGAGCAAGGGGCGCTCTACGGCTGGCTCCGCAGCCGGCACTGGCGCCTGCTCTGGCGCCGCAGGAGTCGCGGTCGTAACCGCACCCGCTTCCGGGCTGGCAGCCGAGATTTCCGGCCGCTGGGCGCTCGCTTCGGGACGTACCGGCGGCTGCGGCGGAAAGGCCCACCGCCAGAGCAGCAGGACCAGCATCGAGAGCAGGGCGGCGACGAACAGTCTGCGACTTTCCACCGGTGGCTAACACTCCGTCGCGAGCCAGGCTCGCCGCGTACTCGGGTTGAACGTCCTCGGACCAGACGGGTGTCGAAGGGGTATTGCGGGGACGCTGCTCAGGAACTCGGACCGCGCCTGCCCGTGAGTGGGGATCAGGGCAGGTCGACGCCACCGAGAGCGAATGGCTGGCAGCGCATCAGTCGCCAAGTCGTCAGGACCAGACCTCGCCACACACCTCGATCTCGAATG
>DATLFI010000401.1:0-2572 GCA_035524895.1 Thermoanaerobaculia bacterium
GCCCGCCAGCTTCGACCTGGTGTTCTCCGCCTTCGCCTTCGACAACATCCCCGGGGTCGAGAAGCGACAGGCGCTGTTGCGTGAGCTGCGCCGCTTGCTGAGCCCGCGAGGGCGGATCATTCTCCTCGGCTCCACCCATGACATCTACCTCCACGAGTGGGCCTCGTTCAGCACCAGTGATTTCCCCGAGAACCGCCACGCGAAGAGCGGCGACCGGGTGCGGATCGTCATGAAGGACGTCGAGGACCGGCGCCCCGTGGAGGACTTCCTCTGGTTCCACCGCGACTACCTGGACCTGCTCGCCGCAGCCGAGCTCGAGCTCCTAGCCGAGCACCGGCCACTCGGCCGTGATGACGAGCCCTATGAGTGGCTCTCCGAGACCACCGTCGCTCCCTGGGTCATCTACGTCGTTGGGAGGTTGGAGCGGCAGTAGGTCAGCCTCTGGCCGAGGTTGACGGTGAGCGTTCCCCAAGGGAAGGCCAGGCCGGCGACGCACTGGTTCCTGCCGGAGAGGAGGTAGCCGGCGGAGAGTAGACTAGGCGCACCATGACGTCCAAAACCGGCACCATCACACTCCACACCCAGGTTCCATCCCGACTGTTCCAGGAGCTTCAGGCGCTCGTGGATGCTGGGTGGTCCCGCGATATCGACGAGATCGTTCTCGACGCCCTCCGGCGGTACGCCGAGTCTCATCGCGAGTCGCTGGCGTCTCAGTTCATCCGGGAGGACGTCGAGTGGGGCCTTCGGGGCAGTGATTGACCCGGCCCTGGAAGTCGTCTGCGACGCGGGTCCGCTGATCCACCTCGACGAAGTCGGCTGCCTCGACCTGCTCCTCGACTTCTCCGCGATTCTCGTACCCGAGGCCGTCGGTGCGGAGGTCGAGCTTCACCGGCCGGAGGCTCGCCGGCAGGCGTGAGTTCCCCTTCGGCGAGCGCCGCCGCAGCTCATGCCGGAGATCGGCAACTTGTGCCGGGAATCCGCAGCTCATGCCGAGAATCGACAACTGGCCTTCAACGATCTTGCCGGCGGCGGTAAAACTCGAACGCCCCGCGGCTCGCCCTCACGGGCTGCTCGTGACCTTGCGATCTCCTAACCGACGCCCTCGTCTTCATCGCCCACGGTTCGGAGACCTGCCACCCTAGCTGGCCCGTTCGGGATCAGTCGTCAAACCCCTTCACTACCCGGTAGTCGATCTCGTTGTTGTTCGCATCGAAGATCTCGAGGAGTGCGCCCTGAAAGCGAACCTCTGTCACCTGGCCAGGCTCCAAGTTGTACGTCACGTCTTGCTGGTAGGCGGGGCGTGCCATGTTCTCGGCGTACTCGCGGTATGCGAGCCTGATGACATTGCCCGAAACTCCCTGGTAGATGAGCTCCTTGCGGAAGCCACCATGGCTGCCGGTGGACGCACTCTCGCGGTAACGCGGGCCAGGCTCGTTGAGGGTCTTCCAGTTGCCGAACTTGAGCTTCGGCACTCGCACCAGCTCGAATCTCTGGTCGCCGTTCCAGTCGGCGAAGCAAACGATGACCGATGCATCAGTACCAGGCCCGCGGTAGAGGCTTTCTCGGGAGCAGTACTCCAGCTCTGACCCGGACCCGCGACCTTCCAGGAAGGTCCCTGCAGGAGCGCCGATCTCGCCCAAGAGAAAGCCATCCCGATAGTCCTCGACGAGCTGAGCTCCTTGTGTCTCCACGTAATCGTACTTGGTGTAGACGACGTCGCCGACATCGGCCGCGGTCCGAACGCCGAGCTCCGGCCGCTCTCCAATCTGGAACGAGATCGCTGGACCCGCCGGGACCGAGACACAGCCGGTGAACCAAACGACGACGAGGAGCGGAGCGAGGAAATGCAAGGCGCGAGTCATGGCCGGCTTCTCCCATTCGCGGTGGCAATGACGGGTCCTAAGGAGCGGGGAACCGCCTATAGGTCGCCCTCGTCCACCTGTGTGGATGTCGGTCGAGCGTAACGTATTTGGAGCTGATCCGGAACTCCGACTGGGCCGTGGAGCCGCCAGTGCCGTGCAGAGGGTGGTCTGCTGATGCAGGGGCATAAGGTACGAGCCTTCCGTTGAAGAACTGGGGAAGGTGGCGAGCTCAGAATACCTGCCGGCGTTCAGGTGGTCCGCTCCGCGGGAGCGGTAAGTCGCGTCCTTGGCACCGGAAAGGAACTCTCTCGGAGGTAAGGAATGCCCACGACCATGCTTACCAGCAAGGGCCAGCTCACTGTCCCGAAGGCGATTCGGGACCGGCTCGGGCTTTGTGAGGGACATCGCGTGGAGTTCCGAGTCACGGGTGAAGGTCAGGTCGTCGTCGAGGCCGGAACCTTGGATCTTTGGGACCTCCGGGGGCCGCTGAAGGGCTAACGAGGCCGGGTATCGGTCGAGGAGATGGAAGAGGCGGTGCAGACGGCGGGTACGCGACTTTGATCGGCCTCGACACGAACGTCCTCGTCCGCTATCTCGTCGAGGACGATCCTGAGCAATCGCCGCGCACCCCAGCCCTGGTCGAGCGGGCGCTGGAGCAAGGCGAGCGCCTCTTCGTGACCCAGATCGTGCTCTGCGAGCTCGTCTGGGTC
>DATLFI010000402.1:0-43780 GCA_035524895.1 Thermoanaerobaculia bacterium
GAGGTACGCAACATCGACCGCGGCGATCTCGTCCTCCACCTTCACGCCCCAGCCGTCCCACTCCTCCCAGCCGTTGATGTCGGGGATGAACAGGACCGTGCTTCGCGGCCCGGCGATCCTGAAACCCACGACCTCCGAGTACTCCTGGCGGTGCGGCACGAGCAGCGGCGTCACCGAGAGGTCCGGCGCGAGCGCGACTGGCACCCTCGCCGCCAGCGGCGAGATGCGGATGTTCTCGAACCGCACGAGCTGATCCCACGGTCCGTTCTCGCGCAGGTACTCGGCCATCCGCGGCATCGCGTACACCGGCACACCGCGCGCGCCCATCGCCTCGTGACCGAAGAACAGCAGCCCTGTGTAATGCCCCATGTGCGCGTGAGTGAGGAAGACGCCGTCCACGACGGGATGCGCTCCCGGCTGGCGCGGTAGGAATTGGTCGAGCCGGCGGAGCTGGTGCCGGAGGTCCGGCGTCGCCTCGAACAGCCAGCGGTGCTGCGTGCGCGGGTCGACGAGCCCCAGCGACACCACCTGGCGGCCGAGCCCCGGATCGTCCCAGGCGGGATGGTCGAAGCTCCCAGCCTGGGGCACGCCGCCGTCCTGGGCGATGCCGAGCACGACGAGATAGGGCCGCGAGTCGTCGCCGCCAGGCGCCTGCCGCTCCACACCGGCCGGCCCGAACGCCGCGCCGAGGGCCAAGAACACGACCGCACCTGCACCGCGCGCCACAGGTCGCTGGCCGCGCTTCCGGAGCAGCCGATCCCTGCGGTCTGGCTGGCGAGCGGAACTGCCCATGCTGCTCATGCTAACGCCTGCATCCCACAGCTCGGGAACGGGTTCTGGGTCTTCCTCGGCGAAGCGCCCGACGCGCCGTCTACCCTTCAGGTGGCGAACATGTACACTTCGCCATCTTCGAATGGTGGATGGCGCATGGACAGCACGGTAAGGCTCCTCCAAGCAGGAAATCGCGTCGTCGGGCTGGCCCTCGCGGCCGCCCTGGGGGTCCTCGCCCCTGGGCCCGTCGCGGCGCAGGTGAACGGCCCGCTGCCGCAGCTCTTTCCTCCAGACAACTGGTGGAATGTCGATGTGTCGAAGGCGCCGCTCGATCCGGCAGGCGACGCCATCCTCGACTTCATCGGGCGCGGCCGCCGCCTGCACCCCGACCTGGGCGGCGCGGCACCGAACCCGCCCGAGATCTACGGCATGGTGTACGTCTCGGTGCCCGGCAACCAGCCGCTCGAGCCGGTGACCTTCGTCGAGTACGGAGACGAAAGTGACCCGGGCGCTCCCGGCCGACCGCCGGGCTATCCGATCCCCGTGGAGGCGCGCCACGAGAGCCACTGGATCGA
Source organism: Thermoanaerobaculia bacterium (assembly GCA_035524895.1). Classification (GTDB taxonomy): domain Bacteria; phylum Acidobacteriota; class Thermoanaerobaculia; order Multivoradales; family Multivoraceae; genus DATLFI01. Next base: position 1,347 of record DATLFI010000402.1, read on the forward strand.
GGGCGGCTATCCGGGCGCCGCGAAGGTGTCCGGCGACCGGCACATGCTGGTCGTCGACCGCGACCGCGGTCTCCTCTACGAGCTCTACCGCGCTCACTGGAATCAGACCCTCGACCGCTGGGAGGCGGGCTCGGGTGCGGTCTTCCGGCTCGACCGCAACGACCGCCGCCCCGAAGGCTGGACCAGCGCCGACGCCGCCGGCCTCGCGATCCTGCCGGGGCTGGTGCGCCACGACGAGGTCTACGGCGGCGAGCCGATCCGGCACGCCTTCCGCTTCACCGCGCGGGCGACCAACGGCTACGTGTTCCCGGCCTCGCACCGCGCCGGCAGCACCTCCGGGGCGCCACCTCTCGGTACTCGCCTGCGGCTGCGCGCCGACTTCGACCTCTCGAGCTACCCGGCGGCCCTGCGGCGGGTCTTCCAGGCGATGAAGACCTACGGTCTGATCCTCGCCGACAACGGCAGCGACATGTACGTGCAGGGGACCTATGACCCGCGCTGGGACAACACAGTGCTCAACCCAGCCTTCCGTAGCCTCACCGCCGGCGACTTCGAGGTGGTGAAGCTCGGCTACCAGCCTGCCGCGGCGCCGCAGCCGGCGGCGTGCAACCCGTCGCCCACATCGCTCTGCCTGCAGAACGGGCGCATCCGCGTGCAGACGACCTGGCGCAACGACGGTAGCTCGGGCCAGGGTCGTGCGCGGGCGATCACCAACGACACCGGCTCGTTCTGGTTCTTCGACGCCGACAACGTCGAGGTGCTGGTCAAGGTGCTCGACGCCTGCGACTTCAACCAGCACTTCTGGGTCTTTGCCAGCGGCCTCACCAACGTCGGCGTGACGCTGACCGTGACCGACACCACCACCGGTCAGAGCAAGACCTACCAGAACCCGCAGAAGAAGCCGTTTCGCCTGATTCAGGACACCGTGGCGTTCGCCTGTCCTTGACTGTCCGTGACACCCGGCTCACCCTCTCCCCTGCCACTCAGCCCGCGGACTTCCTCCGTCCCAGCAGGAACACCGCCAGCGCCGGCAGGGTGACCACCGAGGCGAGCAGGCAGATCGGCATCCCGACCAGCATCACCCACGCCATCGACTCGAGGCCAGGGTGGTCGGTGAGCAGCAGGACGGCGAAGCTGGCGCAGGTGGTGAGCGTGGTCATCACGATCGCGCGGCCGACGGCAGCGGCCGCGACGCTGTAGGGCTGGGTCTCGTCTTCGGCGATCCGGTGGACGACGTGGATGCCGTCGTCGACGCCGAGCCCCACCAAGAGAGGCAGCACGATGACGGTCATGACGCTGAGGGACACCCCGGCCCAGCCGAGGATGCCGGCAGTCGCCCCGACGCCGGCGAGCACCGGCACCAATGCCAGCAGCGCCAGCCTCGGCGAGCGGAAGTCGAGCAGAAGCACGAACGTGACGAAGGCGACCGTGCCTGCGGCCACCCATGGCAACCAAGGTCGTTCTGCGACCATCACCGCCTCGAGCAAGGCAGAGAGGGACGTCGCCTCAGGGTCGATCGCCTGCGCGGTCAGCCGCTGCGCGCGAGCCTCACGGCCGTCGAGCGTGTTGCCGCGGGCATAGGCCAGAACCAGGATCTCGCCGCCGGCTCCGGTGAAACGTTCGCGCATCGCCGCGGGCAGTCCGTCGAGCGACAGCGGACTGCCTTCCGCGGCCCGCACCAGCAAACCGACTCCGGCCACGGCGGACTCCAGAGCCTCGCGCGCGCTGGTCCCCTCGGGCAGGACAACGCCAGCCAAACGCGTGAGCCCTTCCAGCCGCACCTCTCCGATGTCGGTCAGGCCTCCCAAGGCGACCTGGCGTGCCTGCAGCTCCGGCAGGGCGGCCTCGAGCGCGGCTCGGCGGCGCTCCGTCTCTTCGGCGGATGCGGGCAGGAAGTCGGAGACCGTCACCACCTGCGCGAAGCCCGGGCTCCTCCGATACCTGGCAGCGAGGTCCCTCGCCGTCTCGAGGTCGCGCGCGCTCGAGACCCACGGAGCGCCGTTGAGACCGTAGAGCTCCCCCACGCGCTGCACGGTGGCAACGCCAGGCACCTGCCGGTTGAAGATGCGCGTGAGATCGGTCTCGAAGCCCAGCCGTGCCGCACCTGTACCGAGCACCACGAGGACAGCCGCGCTCAGCCCGAGGCAGAGCGAGGGACGTCGCTCGGCCCAGCCGGCGAGGGGACTCAGGAGGGGCACGGACAGCTCGCGGTGGTGCGGCAGAGCACCGGCACCGCTGGCGCGCCGGTCGCGGCGATCCAGGAGGGTCCACATCGGCGGCAGCAAGAGCAGCATCAGCACCAGGCAGAACAGCAGCCCGAGCCCGCCCGACAGACCGACGTGCAGCGCCACGGGGTCGGGCGCCAGGGCCACGATCAGGAAGGCGCCGGCCGTGCTGACCGCGCCCGAGACCACGCCCCGGCCGGTGCCCCGAAGGGTTGCGAGCAACGCCGCCGCGTGGGCCAGGCCGCGCGCCCGCTCTTCTCGCAGGCGCACCAGCAGGTGCACGGCGAAGTCGATGCCGAGCCCGAACACCGTGACCCCGAAGAAGGTCTCCATCAACGTCAGGCCGCCGGTGAGCACGCCGATCAGCCCGAGCGTGGCGACCACCGCGAGCAGCAGCGCCCAGAGCACCGCCAACAAGCCCAGGAAGCGCCGCTCCACGAGCGAGAACAGCGCCAACACGGCGACCAGGCTGAGCGGCGTCAGCCGCTGCACGGTCCCGAGTGTGCGCGCCTGGTCCTGCGCGGCGATCGCGGGCAACCCGGAGAACGCGACGCTGACGCCGGGCGCCGCGCGCCGCACCGCCTCCGTGGCTGCTTCTTCGAGCGCAAAGAACTGCCACTTTCCGACCTCGACATCGAGCGGATCGCGGTCCAGACGCAACTGCACCAGGCGTGCGCCCACGGGCTCGCTCCCCTGCCGCGTCGCAGCGAGGCGACGGCCCAGCGCGCCGACGTCGCCTCTGCCGCCGCGCGCCGCTTCGAGCCATGCGTCGAACAGGTCGCGCTCGACCAGCCAAGGGCTCTGCTCACGCCACCAGCTCGGATCGAGCGGCGGCACCACGGCGCGCACGTCGGGCCGCCCGGCGAGCGACTCCTCGAGCGCCCGCACGGCAAGGGGCATCTGCTCCTCCCTGCCCTCGAGCAGTACCAGCAGGCTGCCCCCCAGGCCTTGCCGGTGGCTCACCTCGAAGTAGCGCTCGACCTCCGAGTTGCCGCGATCGAGAATGCCGGTGAAGGTCAGGTCGACCGGGGTTCGCAGCAGCAAGAGCCCCGAGAGCAACGGCGGCAGGGACGCAACGAGGAGGACGGCCCAAGGTCTCCGGAACGCGAGGTCAGCGAGCCGTTCCAGGAGCTGACGCACCGTCGCCCGCTCCCCCTCAGCCGATCCCGAACGAGGCGGTGATGCCGCGACGATCGCGAAGCGCCGGCACTAGCAGCCCGTGGTGAAACCCGCGTGGAGCTGCGCGCGGGGATCTGCGACCGCTGGCAAGGCGCGGCCGACGAACGCGATGCTGGGTCATCGTGCAGGAGGCCCAACGCAGCCAGCGGTCGCAAACCCCCGCGCCCAAAGCGGTTGGGGCGGCGTGGGGCCGTCTGCGGTGTTACGCTCGCTCAACGATGTCCCAGCATCGCCACCGCTCGCGCGCCTAGCATCCGGCCCCACGGCGCTCCCAACGCAGCCCACGGGGGTTCCACCACGGGCTGCTATCGGCCGAGACGCCGATGGCGCTCGTGGTAGGAGCGCAGGGCCCGGAGCAGATCGATCTTGCGCAGCGCCGGCCAGTTCGTCTCGCAGAAGTAGAACTCGCTGTAGGCGCTCTGCCACAGCAGGAAGCCGCCGAGACGGATCTCTCCGCTGGTGCGCAGGATCAGGTCCGGCTCGGGCTGTCCCGAGGTGTAGAGGTAAGGCTCGATCGACCGATCCTCGAACTGCTCGATCACCTGGTCGATCGAGACGCCACCGGCGGCCTTGTCGCGCAGGTACCGGCGGAACGCCTCGGCGATCTCCTGCCGGCCTCCGTAGGCCATGGCGATGTTGAGCTGGAAGCGCTCGTAGCTCGCGGTGATCTCCTCGGCGGCCCGGATCGCAGCCTGCAGCCCATCGGGCAGCCGCTCGATCTGCCCCAGGTAGCGCACCCGCACCTGTTTGGCGTGGACCTCCTCGTGCTCCGCGAGCTCTTTGGTCTTCTCCTCGAAGAGCTGCAACAGAGCGCCGACCTCCCCGATCTCGCGCTCGAAGTTCTCGAGCGAGAAGCTCCACACAGTCACCAGAGGCACTCCGAGGTCGTAGCACCACTCGAGCACCTCCCACAGCTTCTGAGCGCCCGAGAGGTGTCCCTGGTTGACGTTCTCGAAGCCCAGCCGCCGCGCGTACCGTCGGTTGCCGTCCATGATGATGCCGATGTGATGCGGCAGCTTCCAGGTCGCCACGGCAGCCTCCAGGCGACGCTGGTAGGCCCAGTAGAACGGCGCCAGCACGAAGTTGCGGACCCGGTCGCGGATCGCGGGCCAGCGGCGCGGCTTCCCCTGCGGGATGACGTAGGAGAGGGGGCGTTCGTTGGCGGTCATGGGTAAGGCAGATTGTGGCAGGTTTCGACCGCGGCGGGTGACCGGCCGCCGAGACTCATCCGGCTACCGACGAACGGACACCCTCCTTTCCCGCCGCTTCGCGCCCGGGCGCCCACCCGCGCGCTGCCGGAAAGGGTCTTGCTTTCATCTCCCGTAGGGTAAGGCCCAGCACGACGTTCTCCTGTTCGGCAACGCGCGGCCGGGGCGGGGCCCGGCCCGGACCCGCCGCCCGGCCCGTCGCGTCGAGCGAGAGTTTCCTCAACCGTCACCTTGCTCGGCATCGCGCTGCGACGGCACGCGCGCGCCCGGCGCGCGCTTCCGGGACGGGGCCCGGCCGCTTCACGCATTCGTCGATGGGCGGCCAGGGACGACTGCTAGGCCGGCGGACGGCTCTCCGGGACCATCCCCACGGGGGCGCGAAGCCAGCGCAGGATCTCGCGGAGGCGAGGCGGCTTGCCGGTCATCAGAACGCCGATGCGGAAAACCTTGGCGGCGGCCCACATCACGAGCACCACCGACACCAGCATGAGCGCGGTGGTGAGCACGTACTCGAGGGTGCTCGGGGGCCCGGCAGCCCGGTTCATCATCACGAACGGCGTAAAGGGGGGCACGTACGACAGGACCTTGGCGAGCATGCCGTTGGGGTCGCGGCTGATCGGGATCATGGTCGCCAACGGCACGAACAAGATCAGCGTCACCGGGGTCATCAGGTTCTGAGCCTCCTTGAGGCTGTTGCAGACCGAGCCGATGCCGACCAGCAGGGCCGCGTAGAACAGGTACCCCAGCAAGAAGTAGAACAGGAAGGAGCCGATGTACAACGGGTCCGTCGCGATCACCGACAGGTCGAAGTCGAGCTCGACGCCGAAGAACGCGGGAACGTACTTGGTGGCGAGGTAGAAGAACACCACCCAGCTTCCGAGCATGGTGAGGCCGGTGGCCGCGATGCCCGCGATCTTGCCCATCATCAACTGGAGCGGCGACGCCGACGACAGCAGCACCTCCATCAGGCGGTTCGATTTCTCCTCGACCGTATTGGTGAGCAGCATCTGCGCCACGGTGAACACCGTGATCCAGAGCAGGTATACGAACGCCGTCGGCGCCCACTGCCGCACCATGTCCTGCGCCTTCACCTCCTCCTCCTCGCCGCCGGCGCCGATTTTCTGCATCGCGAAGTCCACCGGCTGCTGGATCCACTCAGCGACCTCGGGCTCGATGGCGCGCTCGGCGAGGCGCCGGTCGCGCACCGCGTCGCTCGCGAGCCGCGTGAACCAGCGGTGGAGGTCGTCGTCGGTCAGGTTGGTCGAGATGTAGCGGCTGCCTTCACCGCCTTCGACGGGGTTGTCACCGATCACGAAGTACGCGAACAGCTCGCCATCCTGCACCTGCTGGGTGAGCTGGGGCACAGCCGCCTCGCCGCGATCGGCGACCTCGACGCGGATGTAGCGGCTCTTCGCCAGGCCGGAGCCGTACTCGTCCGCCTGGTCGGGTGGCAGCGCCCGCCACCAGGCCTGGATCTCGACCCGCAGCTCGTCGAGCGACCGCACCGCCTCGGGCGGAAGCTGCGCGCGCACCGCCTCGCCCTGGGTGCCGGCGAGCCCGCCGACGGTCGAAGCGAAGGCAGCCAGTAGCTTGTGCTCGACCTCCTCGCGGTCGGCGTCGTCGGCGCTTCCCTGGCCCTGCAGCACGACGCCGATGCCACGCTCGAGCTCCTGGGCGGTGCGCCGCAGCGCATCCGGCATCTCCGCGAAGTCGGGGCTCCCGGAGCGCTGCAGCTCGAGCGCGCGCTCCAGCACCCGCTCCAGATCGGGAAGCTCGGCGCGACGCTCGATCTCGTCGAGCAGCCAGCCCGAGTGGTCGACCACCGCGTAGCTGCGCGCTCCCTTCGCCCGTTCGAGCCACGCGGGAATCACCATCATCGCGGTGATCAGCACCGGGAACAACAGGATGCCGATCCAGAACGCCTTGGTGCGGAGGTTCTCCACGAACTCGCGATGGGCCACTAGGAAGGTCTTCCTATTCATCGCTCTCTCCTCCCACCGCGCGCACGAAGATCTCGTGCAGCGACGGCTCGCGCAGGTCGAAGCGGCGGATCCGCAGCTTGCCGACCAGCGCCTGGAGCAGGCTCTGCGGATCGACGCCCTCGGCGAGGAAGATCTCGGCCTGCTTGCCGGAGTCGTTGATCCGCGTCACGCCCGGAAGCTGGCGCAGCACCGCGCCGTCGCCGTCATAGTCGATCATCACCCCCGCATCGCTCGCCGCGCGCACCTGCGCCAGCGGACCGTCGAGGATCTTCTGCCCGCGGTGGATCAGCACGATCGCGTCGCAGAGCTGCTCGGCCTGCTGCATGACGTGGGTCGAGAAGAGGACCGTGCGGCCCTCGCGCTTCATGTCGAGGATCAGGTCGCGCATCAGCTCGACGTTGACCGGATCGAGCCCCGAGAACGGCTCGTCGAGGATCACCAGCTCCGGCTCGTGGATGACGGTGGCGAGGATCTGCACCTTCTGCCCCATCCCCTTCGACAACGCCTCGCACTTCTTGTCCACAGCGTCGGCGAGGCCGTAGCGGCGTAGCAGCTCGAGTCCGCGCTCGCGCGCGGCGCGGCGCGCGAGGCCCTTGAGCCGACCGAAGTAGGTGAGGATCTCCCCCACCGTCATCTTCTTGTAGAGGCCCTTCTCCTCGGGCAGGTAGCCGAGGCGGTCCTTGATCGACTCGGCGTTGGGCTGACCGAGGATCTCGATCGTGCCCTCGTCCGGATAGAGGATGCTCATCACCATGCGGATGGTGGTGGTCTTCCCGGCGCCGTTCGGGCCGAGAAAACCATAGATGCTGCCGCGGGGGATGCGCAGGCTGAGCCGATCCACTGCCACGTAGGAGCCGAAGCGCTTCGTCACGTCGGTCAGCGCAAGCGCAACGTCGCCCGTGAAGATGGGGGCGCTGCGGGGCGGGTGTGGGACCGGCCGGTGCTCGGTCGATTCGATCGGGCGCTCGGTAAGGGTCATGGTGGGACTGCCTGTGGACTCTCGTGTTGGCTGGTCGTATTCGTCGCCACCGGATGGCTTCGATTACCTAAGGGCGGAGCAGAGTTTCCTGCTGGGTTCCGCCTACGGGAGCACCGGCGCCGCAGTTTCGCGACCATACAGCACCGCCGAGGACGGCCGAGCGAGGACCGGCGCGCGAGGAGCTCGAGCCGGCCTTCGTGCCAGAATCTCGCCCTTCGCAGGGCACGACTCGACCGCCGAGGAGACAGTGATGAGGAACCTCTTCGATCTGAGCGGCAAGGTAGCGGTGATCACCGGCTCGACCAAGGGCATCGGCAAGGCCATCGCCGAGGCCTACGCGGCCTTCGGCGCGCGGGTCGTGATCTCGAGCCGCAAGCAGGACGCCTGCGAGCGCGTAGCGGAGGAGATCCAGGCCGCCGGTGGCGAAGCCCTGGCTCTCGCCTGCAACGTCTCGCACATGGACCAGATCGAGAGCCTGCTCGCGGGTACCCGCGCACATTGGGGGCAGATCGACGTGCTGGTGTGCAACGCCGCCGTCAACCCGCACTACGGGTCGGCGCTCGACATCCCAGACTCCGCTTTCGAGAAGGTGATGGCGGTGAACATCGAGAGCAACCACTGGCTCTGCCAGCGGGTGATTCCCGAGATGAGGGAGCGCCGCGACGGCGCGATCATCCTGGTCTCCTCGATCGGCGGCCTGCGCGGCAGCCCGGTGCTCGGCGCCTACGCCATCTCCAAGGCCGCCGACATGCAGATGGCGCGCAACCTCGCGATCGAGTGCGGGCCCTTCAACATCCGAGTCAACTGCATCGCGCCCGGTCTCGTGCGCACCGACTTCGCGCGCGCGCTCTGGGAGGACGACGAGCGACGCAAGCGGACCGAGGCAGCCACGCCGCTGCGCCGACTCGGCGAGCCCTCCGACATGGCAGGTGCCGCCCTGCTACTCGCGTCGCAGGCCGGAGCTTGGCTCACCGGTCAGACGATCGTGGTGGACGGGGGAGTGACGGTGGCCGGCTGAGGGCCCTAGCAGCCCGTGGTGGAACCCCCGTGGGCTGCGTTGGGAGCGCCGTGGGGCCGGATGCAAGGCGCGGGAGCGGTGGCGATGCTGGGTCCATCGCTGAGCGAGCGCAACAACGCAGACGGCCCCACGCCGCCCCAACCGCCTGGGGCGCGGGGGTTTGCGGCCGCTGGCTGCGGTGGGCCTCCTGCACGATGGCACCGCATCGCGTTCGTCGGCCACGCCTTGCCAGCGGCCGCAGATCCCCGCGCGCAGCCTCACGCGGGTTTCACCACGGGCTGCTAGCCGCATCCTCTACAAGCCTTACAAGGCGGCCAGGATCTCCCGCCACCTCGTCCACGCCTGCTCGCGCGCCTTGCGGTTCGCCTCGCTCGCCGTCGCCTCCTCGCCGGCGCGCAGGAAGCCGTGGCCGGCCCCCTCGTAGATGACCGGCTCGAAGGTCTTGCCGAGCTCCTTCATCAGCGCTTCGCTGCCTGGAATGGTGGCGTTGATGCGCGCGTCGTCGCCACCGTAGAAACCGTACACCGGGGCCTGGATCGCCGCGAGCTCCTCGCGGGTGTGCGGGAACGCGCCGTAAAACACAAAGGCTGCCGCGAGGTCGGAACGCTGGGTCGCAAACCGGAACGTCTGACCGCCGCCCCAGCAGTAGCCTGCCACGGCCACTTTGCCGCTGGCTGCCGGGAGCTTCGCGACGTAGTCCGCGACCGCGTGGAGCGCCGCGGTCGTGTCCTCCTGCTTCAGCTGACCGATCCCTTCACGGGCGGCGTCCGAGGTCGCGAAGTCCTTGGTGCGGCCTCCACCCGGCGCCATGCCCGAAAGCAGATCCGGCGCGATAGCGATGTAGCCGGCCTCCGCGAGCTGGTCCGCGACGCTGCGCACCCAGTCGGTGAGCCCGCGGTTCTCGTGGATCACCACCACCGCGGTGGCCTTCTCGGAAACCTCGGGGAAGGCAACGAAGCTGTGGATCGTGCGGTCGCCCGCCTTTACCTCAACCCACTCGTGGTGTCGGGGGGAGCTCTCGAGCCGTTGCAGCACGTGGTCCTGAGCCGCGGCGGGCGCTGCGAGCGCGACCGCGGCGAGCAGCCATCGAATCGTCCTCATGGGGGGTGCCTCCTTTCGAGTGTTGCTCTTCAGGATAGATGACCCGGATCGGCCCTGTCCGGCGCTCAGCGCACGACGTGCCAGTCGACCTGGCGTCCCGCGAGGTAGCGTACGGGCTCGCCGTCGCGCCGGAACTGGGCGTCCTGCTCGAGCTTGATCACGACGAACTGCCCGCCCCAAGCATCGAGCGGAACGCGCACGTTCCCTTCTATCGAGAACACCGTGTCGCGATAGAGCTTCCAGTCACCCTGGACCGGCGTCGGCCCCTGGTTGTCCCACATGCCGATGGTGGGACCCGGCGCGTGGCCGAAGAAGCCCAGCGGATGCGTGTAGGTGCTCGACACGATGCCCTCGGCCTCGTTCTGCCGGATCGTCCCGGCGAGGATCTGGTTGCCGGTGCGGCCCTCGCGGAACTCGCCGGTGAGGATGTCTTGCCACCGGTTCCCCTTCTGGAGCGCGACCACCAGCTCCTGCGGCACCTCGTCCTCGCCCTCGCGCAGCACGTAGCCCATCTCCTGGGTATCGGTGCACAGGCGCAGGTAGCAGATTCCGACATCGGTGTGCAGCACGTCGCCGCGCCGGATCACGAAATCTCCTTCGCGTCCGCAGAATGGGGTGTCGCGCTCGCACGGCTCGCCGTGCCGCTGTGCGTTCACCGAGGGCTGGAACCAGATGTCGAGCTCCAGCTCCGCGAATCGCTCGGCGATATACCAGGCGACATCGTCGGTGGTCGTGACCCCGGGGCTGACGACGCGGTTGGAGAACGCCTCGGCGATCACCGCGCGCGCGATGGAAACGATCTGCGGATAGGTCTCGAGCTCGAGCGGAGCGCGGGTCTCGAGCCAACGCACCGCGAGATCTCCCGCGCTGACTACCCGCTTGCGGAGCTCGGGGCTGAGGGCCTCGTCGAGCTGTTCGCGCAGCGCCGCGCTCAGGCCGTCGGCGACCGGCCAGTGACGCGACACGTTGACTCCGATTCGTTTCGGGTCGCGCGCCGCGATCACCTCGGCCAGACCGCGCCACTGCTCGTCGAGGTTGCCGCCCTGCCAGGCCGCTTCGTAGAAGCGGCCGAACGGATAGCGGTTGACGCTCAGCCGCTCGACGCCCTGCTCGGGGCCGCGGTCGAAGAACACCAGCATCGTGGTCCTTCGCGCCGCGTGCACCGGCGCCGGCGCCAGCGTGAAGAAGACCGGGTCCTCGTTGTACTCCCGGTTGATCACCAGCCACATGTCGATGCCGGTCTCGCGCATCAGATCAGGCAGCAGCTCGTCGAGCCGTTCCTCGAGCATGCGATTGATGGCCTCGGGGCGCGCGCGCTGCGGCAGCACCGAGGGCATTGCTGCAATCGTTCGTCCCTGCTCGAAGCGATCGCCGCCGTTCTGCGCGAAGGCCGCGGGCATGCTGCCCAGCCGGCACAGAGCGAGGAATGCCATAGCGACGAGGGCTCCATTACGGGCTACTGACTTCACGATTTGCTCCCCACGTAGTCGAAGCTCGATCCTCGGAGACTACACGCCAGCGGTGGCCGAGTGCGCTTCCCGCCCTCTTCCGACGACGGTCTCGTTCCCTACGCTCTTCGCGACCACGGCTGCGGCCGGCCGTAGGTCAGCGAGCGCCAGAGCCATTCGGCCGGTCCGAAGCGGAAGCGCCGCATCCACGCGACGCTGAGCAGCACCTGCGCAACGAACAGGAGCAGCGCCAGCCCCACCCGATCGGCGCGCGCCACGGTGCCGAACCAGCCCAGACCCCAGTGGTAGAACAGAGAGGTCATCACCAGCGTCTGGCACAGGTAGTTGGTGAGCGCCATGCGACCGGAAGACGCCAGCGCCGAGACCAGCATGCGGGCGCCGCCGGATTCCGCGAGCAAGCTCCAACCTGCCAGAAACCCGCCCGCCAGCAGCGGCCCTGAAGCGAGCAGCGCCCCTTGCCAGATCATGGCGCTCGCGGCACCCTCGCCCCAGGCCAGGGACGCCGTGCTGATCGCCGCGAGCGGCAGCGCGACGAACGCACCGGCGCGTAACAGCGCGAGCCTCAGCGGGCGTCCGTCGGAACGGAACACACCGCGGTCGAGCAGCGCGGCACCGAGCAGGAAGCAGGCGAGGATCTGGAAGCCGCCGCCGAACAACATCGCGAGCGCGAACATGCCCCAGCTCATGCCGCGCACCGCCAGAGCTCCGAGCCACGGTCCCTCGCGGTAGAGACGCACCTCCGCCGCCATCCAGGTCGGGTCCTGCGGCCCGCCATAGATGCCAGTCTCCAGCAGCGCTGCCAGCGGCTCGCCCTCGAGCTCCACTTCGCGCCACTCCGGCGGCTCGGTGAGCTGGTCGAACTGGAACGGCGCCAGGGCCGTACCGGCGAGGATCGCGAGCGCCCAGCAGGCCAAACCGAGCGGCAGCAAGAACCGACGACCCAGCTCCACAGCAAGCAGCAGCAGCAGACCGGCGACGCTGTAGAAGAACAGGATGTCGCCGTACCAGAGGAGCAGCGCGTGACCGAGACCGATCGCCGCGAGCACCGCCAGACGCCGCAGATACAGTGGCACGAAGCGCGCGCCACTCGACTCCACGCTGTCGCGTTGCAGGACGAGACCGATGCCGAAGAGCAAGGAGAACAGCGGGTAGAACTTGCCCTCGCACAGCGTCTTCTCGATCCACCACAGCAGCAGCGCGAGCCCCTTGTCGGGCGCCGAGGTGCCGAACGCCTCTCCCAACGGCAGGGCGAAGAATTCGACGTTGACGATCAGGATCCCGAGCAGGGCGAAACCGCGCGCGGCATCGATCCCGGTCAGCCGCTCGCGCTCGCGAGGAGCCGGGAGCGCGGGCGCAAGAACGCCGGATGTCACGCCAGACGGCGGCACCAAGCCTTCAGGCGCCCGCTGCGCTCCCTCCTCCGCTTCCTCCTCCCTGCGACCTCGGAGCTCGCTCAGGGCTGCGCGACCGGCGGCCCGGCAAGCCGGTCAACGAGCAGTGCCTGGAACTCGGACATCGGGCGGTGAGCGTAGCGAGCGCGACGACCTCCGTCGCGCTCGGGGTCGACGAGCAGGTACGGCTTGCGCGCGCCGCTGCCGGGCGACACGTCGTCCTCGCCCTCTTCGATCCACACCGCGACCTCGCTCCACTCGATCATCGTCGGGTGCGTCACCCAGCCCACGGCCAGAGTGTCGAACGGGTTGAAGCCGTCGGCGTCGAGGTTCTGTTTCCAGCGCGCGAGCCAGCTCGCGGTGCGTTCCGCGACGAAGCGGCCGGAGTCGGAGCGCTCGGCGAGCGCCGCCATGTCCTCCGCCCGGAGCCAGACGTGCGACGACACCTCCCATGGCGCGAGCTCCAGCGGCACGGAGCTCTCGAGGATCACCTGCATCGCGACCGGGTCGAGCTCGAAGTTGAAGTCACGGAACGGCGTGTGCGTGCCCCCGGGAACGCGAAAGCTCTGTCCGATCCTCCGTCCGGCGACGACCACCACCCGGTCGATCCGCTCCGCAAGCTCCGGCCGCAAACGCAGCAGCGAGCCGACGTTGGTCACGGGACCGAGCGCGAGCACCGTCAGCCGCTCGCGCTCGAGCGCCGAGGCGAGGGCGCGCACCGCCTCGGTCTCCACGCCGAGCTGGGCGGCGTCGGCCGCGCCTGGAAACACGCCGAGCCCTGGCGCGCCGAATCGCTCGACCAGCTCGCGCGCGATCGGCACCGCGTTCTCGAACGTGGTGTTGCCGTACACCACGCTGACCCCGCGCACGGCGATCTCCGGTGAGTGGAACGCCTGGATCATCGCCAACCCGTCGTCGACCTCGCCGTTCTCGATGCCGATCGCCGGGTCGACGTCGAGCCACACGGGGATGGGCGGCGCCGGCTCCGTAACGGAGGCCTGAAGCTCAGGTGCCTGCCGCTCGGGCTCTTCGGCACCGCAGGCACCCAAGATCACCCAGAGCAAAGCGGCCAAGTACGCTCGCCTCATCGGCATCTCATCGCTCACTGCTCCGCCGGCTGTGCCAGCATTACGACGACCCCTGTACCCTCCGAGGGTCGCATTTCCCTTCTCACGTCCGAAACGCCTCCAGGGTCCCGTCGAGGATCGCCACCCGCGCGCGTGCCAGCATGCTGGCACGAAACCCGCCGCTCGCCGCAATCGGGAGCTGTGCCACGCCGATCAGGCGGCGGATGACCTCCGCGCCGGCGTATCTCGCCACCAGCGACCCGTCGACGCCAACCTCCGCGCCCGGGTCGACGGCCGCCAAAATCAACTCCTCACCGATCCAAGAGGCCTGCCGCGCCAAACCCAGGTGTGCCGCCGCCACGCCCAGGTCGTACTCGGGGTCGCCGAAGAAGCAGAACTCGGGGTCGATGACCACGATGCGCTCCCCGGCACGCAGCCAGCTTCCCGGGAAGAAGTCGCCGTGCACCAGCACCGGACCGTCGGCGAGGTACCGCTGTCCCAGCTCCGCCACGAGCCGCCGCAGCTCCACGTCGTCGCGCAAGGACCGCGCGACGTCTTCGAGGCCCGGCTCGTAGGCCTCGAGGTCGATACCGTTCTCGGCGCGGTACGGCACCTCGAAGATGTGCTCGTGGTTGAGAGCGCGCATCTCGCGATTCTCGAGCCCGGCACGAGATTGGCCGCGAGTGGCGCCGTGGAGCGCCCGCAAGTAGCCGCCCAGGGCGCGAGCTTCCTCCAGCGTGAGCTCTCCCCGGTGGTAGAGCGCGGCCAGATCCTGGGCCTCGCCGAGGTCTTCGAGCAGCAGCACGCGAGCACCGGCGTCCGAGCCGAGCAACCGAGGCATCGCGTTCGCCACCGCCGGGATCCTCGACACGCGCTGGTAGAAGCTCTTCTCCACCAGCGCGCGATCGAACGGCGCCGCGATGGCGTCGTATTTCTCGACCCACGGCCGCGACTGCTTCACGACGACGCTGCGCCCCCGATCCGTGCGCACGCGCACGGTCAGGTTCATGTTGCCCTCTCCGGCCTTGCCGCACTCGACGACTCCCTCGCCCGGCGCCAACCAGCCGAGGCTTCGCACCATCGACTCGACCAAATCGGGCCGATCCAAGGAGAGCAGCGGAATCTCGGGGTGCGCGGCCGCGAAGCTCGCGCGCAGAGCGGAGGGCATGCGCGGATCACGGTATCAGTGGGAGCGGTGCAAGACCCGCAAGGCGGAAGCTCGCGGGCGTCCACTCTCTTCCGCGGCCCGTCGCTCCAACGCTCCGCTCCCGTCGACCTATGATCGAATGCTCCGAATTCGAGTCTGCTCGAATTTCCTCGAGTGTCGCCCGATGGTCATCGCCTGCTGGTCCGGCCCGCGCAACATCTCGACCGCCATGCTGCGCTCGTGGGGGAGCCGCGACGACACCTACGTCACCGACGAGCCGCTCTACGCGCACTACCTACTCGAGCACGGTCTCGACCATCCGGGTCGGGACGAGATCTTCTCCCATCACGAGAGCGACGCCGAGAAGGTCATAGCGTGGCTCACCGGGCCGGTGCCGGACGGCAAGCCGCTCTGGTACCAGAAGCACATGGCACATCACCTGCTGCCGGACGTGCCGCGCGGGTGGCTCGACGAGGTGCGTCACGCCTTCCTGATCCGCGAGCCGCGCGAGATGCTCGCGTCGCTCGCGCGGGTGCTGCCGAATCCGCAGATCGAGGACACCGGGCTGCCCCAGCAGCTCGAGATCCTCGAACGCGAGAAGGACCGCTCGGGACGGACGCCTCCGATCGTCGACGCGCGCGACGTGCTCGAGGATCCGAGGCGCATCTTGGGCGCGCTGTGCGACGCGCTCGGCGTGCCGTTCCAGGAGCGGATGCTGTCGTGGCCCGCCGGCCGGCGCGAGACCGACGGCGTGTGGGCCAAGCACTGGTACGACTCGGTCGAGCGTTCGACCGGATTCTCACCCTACCGGCAAAAGGCCGTCGAAGTCCCCGAGGCACTGCACCCGGTGCTCGACGACGCCACGCGCTGCTACCACGAGCTGCACGCCCAGCGGCTACGACCGTGAGCTCGAAGGGCTTCACCGCGCCCCTCGCCTCCTCGCTGACGTTATCTGTGGCGACGCCTTCTAGAATCCCGCCCATGCTGCAGCAGTACGACCCGCGCAACCGCGACCTCCAGGTCTGGATCAACGGCAAGCTCGCGCACCGCGACCAGGCGGGAATCTCCCCGTTCGACTCGGCGGTGCAGGGCGGCGACGCGGTGTGGGAGGGCCTGCGCGTCTACGACGGGAGGATCTTCAAGCTCACCGAGCATCTCGATCGCCTGCGCGACTCGGCGCTCGCCCTCGCCTTCACCGAGATTCCGAGGCACGAGGCGATCACGGAAGCGATCCGCGCCACCCTGGCCGCCAACGCGATGCGCGACGGCGTGCACATTCGCCTCACGCTCACCCGCGGCGTCAAGGTCACCTCGGGCATGGACCCGCGGCTCAACCAGGCCGGCCCGACGCTGATCGTGCTCGCCGAGCACAAGCCTCCGGTCTACGGCAGCCAACCCCTGACCCTGATCACGGCGTCGATCCGCCGCTTCCCGCCCGACTGCCTCGACCCCAAGATCCACCACGCCAACCTGCTGCAGTCGATCCTGGCCAAGATCGAGGCCAACGCCGCCGGCGCCGACGACGCGCTCATGCTCGACCGGCAGGGCTTCATCGCCGAGACCAACGCCACCCACGTGTTCTTCGTGCACCGCGGCGTGGTCGCCACCGGGCGCTGTACCGCCTGCCCGGAAGGCATCACTCGCGCGACCGTGCTCGAGCTCTGCGCAGAGCACGGCATCCCGCACCAGGTAGCCGACTACACCCAGGCCGAGCTCTACCGGGCCGACGAGGCCTTCTGCACCGGCACCATGGGCGAGCTGGTGCCGATCGGCATGGTCGACGGACGGAGGATCGGCGGCGGCGAGCGGCCGATGCTGGCGCGACTGACCGAGCTCTTTCGCGCGCTGACGCAGAGAGAGGGCACGCGGCTCGTCGACTGAGCCCACGTCCCTCGCGCGCGACCACCCGATCGAACGACACCATGATCCCGGTCACCGACACCATCCAACTCGCCGACGACGAGCTGTCGGAGCAGTTCGTGCGCTCGAGCGGGCCCGGTGGCCAGAACGTCAACAAGGTCGCCACGACCGTGATCCTGCGCTTCGATGTCGCGAGCTCGCCCAGCCTCGCCGACGACGTCAAGGAGCGCCTGCGCGGGCTTGCGGGAAGGCGGATCGATCAGGACGACGTGCTGCAGATTCGCTCCGGGCGATTCCGCACGCGCGAGCGCAATCGGGTCGACGCGCGGGAGCGGCTCGTCGAGCTCATCCGCCGCGCCGCCGTGCCGCCCAAGCTGCGTAAGAAACGACGCGGCGAGAGCCGGCCTGCGCGCGCGCGCCGCCTGGACGAGAAGCGCCGTCAGGGACTCAAGAAGGACCTGCGCGGACCGATCGTCGACTGAGGTACAGCAGACCGCCGCCTCACTGCTTCCTCACCCACGACCCGTCCGGCATCTGCACCCACTGTCCGGGCAGCGCGACGCGGCGCATGGTGTCGGCGTAGGTCTGCTGGATGCGCGGAAGCTGGGACAGGTCGACGCCTTCCGCGGCGGCGATCTCGCGGAAGAGCTGCTCGCGGTCGGCGTTCTCCTCCCGGAGCAGCCGCTGCACCTCGGCGCGCTGGCGCAGGTCGGCGACCTGCTGCAGGTCGCGCGCCTCGGCCAGGGCGCGATTGTTCTCGCCGACGACGCCCTGAGCCTTCCACCGTTCGAGCTCCGGGTGGCGAGTGCGACGCGACGCGACGATCTTGCGGATTGCGGGCGTCATCACCGCCGGCTCGGGCACCCCCTGCCCCGGCGACTGGATCGCCAGCACGCCTGCGAGCCCCCCGAGACCGGCCCACCGCAGCTCACCCCGCGCCACGCCGCGCGCGGGCTCGCTGGCCAGGCGGAACCGAGGCGGCTCGGCGGCCGACTCGCCCTCCTCGGCCGACACGGGCTCCCCGCGCACTTCGGCCTCGATTCGCTCCGACAGCTCGCGGATCTCCGCCTCCGGAAAGTAGACGTTGATGGTCACGCAGCCTGCGAGGAGCAGGAGCAACCAGAGGGGGCTCTTCGGCATCGATACAGGTTCGAGACTCTTCATGGCGGGCTCCCTTCCCGGGCGGCGTCTGCCTTGCCGCGCCGGATCTGCAGGTTCCCGATCCGCGAGGTCATCACCTCGTACGACACGCGGGTTCCTGGCTTGGCGTTGACGATATCGAGGCGCAACGGCCACCTCCCTTTGAGGAACAACTCTTTGTCGCCGCGTGTTTCCAGACCCCGCAGCACGAAGTCGTCACCCTCGAGCAGCACCGCTATGCCTATCGCCTGGTACGGATAAGACTCGAAGAAGGATCGCAGGCCGCGCTCGAGGAAGCTGGCATCGGCACCGGTGCCGAGCAGGGTCAGGTTGTTGACCGCCTTGACGCTGAGGCGCTGGGGCACCCCTTGCCGCTCGACGGTGCGCAGCTCGCCGACGAGGCGGACCGGCGTCGAGCCGATCAGCTCGACCTCGCTCAGCTCGCCGGCCAGCACGCCCGTGACACGACCGAACTCCAGGGTCTGCGTGAGCTGCTCGAGGTCGAGGTCTTGCAGTATCGCCGCGAACGACAGGTGCGGGAACGGGCTGCGCAGCGCCGAAGCCGAGACCCGGTCGAGCACCACGCGCCCGCCGAACACCGCCACGTCGCTCGCGCCTTCGGTGGTGAGCACGTCACCGCGCAGCAGCACGCTCGGGAACTCGCCGTCGACGCTGCCGCGCAGCTCCAATAGACCCAGCGCTGCCGTCGCCTGCTCGAGCAGGATCGCGCGCAGCTCCACCGCCGCCTCCAGGTGACGGTCCGACGACAGTCCGTCCTCGAGCCGCAGCCCACGCACCACGACCTCGCCGCCGAAGAGCGGCACCAGGAGCGGCCCCTGCAGGGCGATGGCATCGCCGGCCACCTCGAGCGGAGCTGCCGTGGGGCCGATCTCCACGCCTGCCGCCCGCAGACTCCGGAACGCGAGGCGCCCCATGCGCGGCTCACCGAGGGGCTCGAACGTCGCGCGCCCCTCGCCACCCTCGGACAGCCGCCAGGCGAGCTGGACCGGGAGCTGTCCGAAGATGCCGTCGATGGCGAAGCGATCGCCTAGCTTCCCCGCGCCGCCCACCAGCAGCAGCTCCCCAGATGCGGCTCCGCCCCCAGAATGGAGCTCCCCGGCGAGCTCGACGTCCAGCCGGCCAGCCAGGGCGAGCCCATCCCATGCGGTGGCCTCGAGCGCGAACGGGAACGACACGTAGCGCTCCGCGGCGGTGGAGAGATCCGCCACCTGGACCTCGGCTTGCCATGTCCAGGACTCCGCGTCGCTGCGCGACGCGCTCGCCGCGAGCAGCGAGCCGCCGTCGCCCTCGACCCGCAGCGTCGCGCGCAGTGGACCGAGAGGCAGCGCGTCGCCGCGGCGCGCGACACGTTCGGGGCGCGCGGGCGACACGACCCCGGCCGTCGCTTCGACGGTGGCCTGCACGGTCACCGCGCGATCGTCGAAGTCCGCGAAGAGCGGCCCCCACAGCAATTGGAATCCGCCGATCTCGCCGGAGACTTGGAGCGACGTCGCGGTCGCGCTGCGGGATCCCGTCACACGCCAGTGCGGCGAGAGATCGGCCACGACGCGACTGCCGTCCGACGCGGCCCAGCCTCCATTCTCGACCCAGGCCTCTCCCTCCGCGAGCCAGTCACCGCTCTCGAGCCGCCAGCGTGCATCCGCGCCGAGCTCACCGCGCAGCTCGCTCGCCGGCAACACCGCTGTGCCGGCGAGCGGTGCCAACCACTCGCGCCAGGCCGCGACCTCGCCGCCGCGGAGACGTACCCCGCCTTCCGCGACGCCCCCCAGAGCCACCTCGCCGTCGAGCTCGATCGTGCCCAGGCTCGGCGACTGCAACGCGACGCTCTCGAGCCGGAGCGCTCCGCGGCTCGCGGTCGCGCGAGCCTCGAGCACGACCGGTCGCGGCGCGAGCGGCTCCATCGTCATTTCGCCCTCGCCTCGGGCGGCGAGGCTGAGTTTGCCGCCGGCCAGGGTGTAGTCGATCGCCACCTCCGGCGGCCGCCAGCTCAGCGCGTAGGCCTCCCGGCTCAGCGTCCCGGAAACCAGAACCATCTTGCCGGTCGAGCGCACCTCGAAGTCCGGTGCTGGGCCGACCGCCACCGAGCCAGCGCTTCGCAGCGAACCGTTGGCGCCCCAAGCCGCGAGCTCGCGCTCGAGACGGTCGCCCTCCTCGACGAGCCCGGCTGCAAGAGCATCGCCGAGAAGGGTCCAAAGTGCAGCCGCATCGGCGTGCGTCCAGACGTACCGCCCCGCGGCCGAGCGATCGCCGAGCGAGAGAGCCCCTTCGAAGTCGAGAGCGCCGAGCGACCGCGACGTGACGGCGATGGTTCCATCGACCGCGGCCGAGAAGGCGTCCCCGCCGGTTGGCAGGAGCAGGTCTCTGACATTGCCGTCGAAGCGCGCCCGCACCGGACCCGTGGCCTCGAGCAACGCTGCCAAGAGATCGCCGCTCGTGCTCCTTCCCTCGGCACTCGGATCGGCGACGACGCCTACCGCGACCACCTCACCTCGCGCACGCGCGGTGCCCGCCTCGAGGTCGACCTCGGTGATCTCGGCATCGATGTCGACCGCGCGCAGCGCCGGCGCGCCACGAAGGCCAAGCCTCGGCAATCGCGCCCCGATCGAGGCCGACCATGTGTTCTCGACGAACGCAACGTCCAGGTCGGCTGCACCCTCGAGTGCTCTCCACGCCGGCGGCCCGAGCAGCTCCGCCCAACGGCCCAGATCGACCTCGCGTGCCACCAGTCGAGCATCCAGGAGCCTGCCCGTCGAGGACGACCACGCGACCTCGATCGGCTCCGCCTCTGGCAGCACGACGCTGCCCTCGCCGCGCGCGACCGGTCCGATCACGACGTCGAAACTGCCGGCGACATCGGCCACCTCCGCGTCCCTATTCTCGCCCCAGGCTGGCAACCGCATCGCGCGCGCCGCGGCGGCGATCGTGGCGTGGAAGCGGTCTGGCGATTCGGCGGGCTCGAAGCGAACGTCGGCGCGCGCGTCGAGGAGCGTGGCGTCGACAGAGCTCACAGGCGCCGCGCTCTCGGAGTGCCCTTGCGCCTTGGCCAGACTCGGACAGACGAGCAGCAGCTCACCGCGCCAGAGCGCTGCCAGACTGCGCAACTCCACCTCCTCGGCGGTCAGAACGAGGTCGCCCCGCAGCCCGCCGCCGTCGTTGCGGAAGGTACCTTCGAGCGCGAGCGTGCGCTCGGGTCCCGGCCCAGAGAGTCGGAGAACGGTCGGCTCCAGGAGCACTTCGAACCGGCGACCACTCGCACGATCGGCGGCGCCGGCCGGCAGCGCGGGCGGCGGACCGCACTGCGGCTCGAGCGTGCCGCGGGCACCGCTCACGGTCGCGCGGTCGAACTCGCCGGCGAGCAGGTCGCGCGCCGAACCGTAGAGCGTGATGCGGGCCACCTCGAAGCGCCGGAGCTGCGGCGCGCTGGTCAGGTCGGTGACCAGCAGGTCGGTGAGGACCGCGCGCCTTGGCCCCTCCTCCAGCCGCAGGCCGCCAATGCGCACCTTGCCGCCCACCGCCTCGGACAGCGACCGCTCGAGCCTGCCCGCGGGAACGGCCAGGCGACCGCGCAGCACCACGAGCTCGACGCCAGCGGCCACCGCCAGCAGAACGGCGAGCGGAAGACCCAAGCCGAGCCACAGACGACGACGCCGGCGTCGACCTGCCCGCCCGCCGCCGCCGTCGCCGCCGGAGTTGAACGTCTCGCCTGCCGATCTCACTCTCGTTTCGCTCGCCTCGCTGCCGTGTCCGTGGCGGACCACGGACTGGGGTCCGTGGCGGACCACGGCTTGAAGTCCGTGGCGGACCACGGACTATGCATGCAAACCGCCTTCCCGCGGCCGTTGCAGACGTTACTCCGGCCATCGGGACGCCGGCAGACAGCGTTGTTAGACTGTTCGTTCGCGACCCCGGCGGCCGGCGCTGCCCCCTCCTGGCACTCCCCGTCCCAACAACTCCTCGTACTGCCTCTGGTGGAGCCACCATGCCCCTCGTGAGCGGAGCCGTCAGCGTCACCCGGTGCGACGTCGTGCAGAGACCGTCACCGGACTTCGAGTCGCAAGCCTTCCGCGCGATCGCTCCCGGCTCCGAGGTGCGAGAAAGCCTCGGGTTCGTGCCCTTCGAGCCGGGAGCCGAGTACCAGATCGGAACGGAGCGCTACGCGTTCCGCGTCCGTCTCGACCGCTTGCGACCAGATCCGACCGCAGTGAAGGAGCGCGTGCGCGAGTTGCTGCGGGTCGAGCGCGAGCAGGCCGGCGTGCCGATGGTGGGAGCGCGTCGCGTACGCGAGCTGCGCGCGCTCGCCGAAGAAGAGCTGCTACAGGACGCGCGTCCTCAGTCGACGATCCTCGAGGGCGTGCTCGACGGCCGGCTGGTCTACCTCGGCACCGCCGCCGACACCCACCTAGGACGCATCGTCCAGCTCCTGCGCAAGGCCGGCGTGCTCGTCGACTTCAAGACACCTTGGAACGACCTTGGGCAGGAGCAGGCGGAGAGCGACTTTTTGGAAGTACGGGCGGCGCACCAGTCGGTGCACGGCTGCACGTTCCTCGAACGACTGTTCGGCGACGACGAGATCGCCTTCGAGCCGAGCGACGGCTACGCCAAGCTCCAGACCCGCACAGCCAGGGTGGTGCTCTCCGGGGGCGTGCTGCCGGAGCTCCAGCGCTACGTCGACGAAGGAGCGCTGGTGCTCGCCGTCAAACTGCTCACGGCGACCTCGTCCTACCGGCTCGACGCGCTGAGCTTCCGGCTGTCCGGGCTGCGGCTCGAGCGCCCGCAACCAGGGCACTGGAGCGAGCGCCTCGACGAGCGCCTCGACGCGATCTCCGCCGTGTTCGAGCAGCTCGACCGGAAATACGCCCAGCTCCTGCGCGCGCGCCGCAGGCCGCAAGCGCGGGCCGCGGTCCCGGCGGCTGCAGGCGCCGGGGCGGAGGAAAGGGCCGACAACGTGGTGCCGTTCGAGCGCTGAACGAGGGCTCACCTGCGCCCAGTGCCGGCACGCGTCAACGAGAGGCTGCGGGAAGACCTCCGGAGCGCCAGGCCAGAACTCGGGTCGCGACGAGCACGATCACCGGTGTCTGGAGCGGTTCGAGCGGCAGCTTCTGGTACTGCGAATACTTCTGCTCGAGCGCCCGCAACGCTTCGTCCCGAGCACCATGCACTGCAGCGTCAGCGGGATCGAGCACGCGCGCCTCGCCCTCCACCATCACCCAGCGGAGCTTCGCCCAGTCCTCGTCCCAGACGTCGACGAGCAGTGTGGCACGCGGGTTCTGTTCGAGATTGCGCACGCGCCGCAGCCGGCGGCTCGTCTTGGGCTTGGCGTCTACCGCGGACACGACCCGAAGGGCGTCGCCATCCTCGAGCAGCGCGTAGCAGACCGGCACCACCAAGGGGACGCCGCCGGCGGCGGTACCGAGGCGGCCGACGCGCGCGCTGCGCAGCAGCTCGAGCGCCCAAGGCTCGAGGACGTGTCGTCCCGGCTCGTCGCCGGCCGCGCTCACGACTCCAGGTACTGGGCGAGATCGTCGAGCTTCGGCAGCACTTTGTCGCGACCTGCCGGCGGCAAGGCGAAGATCACGCGCTCCACGCCGGCGGCGTCGTAGGAGTCGAGCGTTTCGCGATCGGCACGCGCCCCGAACACGGAGACAGAGATCGTGCCGATGTCCCGCTCAGCCTTCTCGGCGCGCTCGCGCAGATCCTCGATGCCGCGCAGGACCGCCTCAGTCGAGAAGCCGATCGGCAGCCAGCCGTCGCAGTGGTCGACCACGCGCTGCCGCGTGTGCCGGGTGTGGCCGCCGAGGATGATCGGCGGATATGGCTTCTGGAAGGGCTTCGGCCACGACCAGATCTTGTCGAAGGCGACGTGCTCGCCGTGAAACTCGGCCTCGTCCTCGGTCCAGATCTTTTTCAAAGCCTCCACCTGCTCCTCGAGACGCTGGAACCTGGACTCGTACTCCGTACCGTGATGCTCCATCTCCTCCCGGTTCCAGCCGCCGCCGATGCCGAACAGGAACCGGCCGCCCGAGAGCTGATCGAGGCTCGCCACCTCCTTCGCGGTGACGATGGTGTCGCGTTGGATCAGCAGGCAGATGCCGGTCGCGATCCGGATCTGATGCGTGCGCGCGGCGGCCGCGGCGAGCCCCACGAAGGGATCGAGGGTGTGGGAGTACTCCTTCGGGAGCTCCCCGCCGCCCGGGAATGGCGACTTGCGGCTGGTCGGGATATGGGTGTGCTCGGGGACCCACAGGGACTCGAAGCCGCGGCGCTCCGCCTCCTCGGCCAGCTCGTCGACACGGATCGCGTAGTCGGTGGGGAACATGTAGACGCCGATGTGCATGGGCTGGTGCTCCGGGCTCGTCGTGAGATGAATCAGACTAGCAGCCGACGATCGCACCCTGCACGGCTCCAACCCATCGCCAGGTAGGCTGCCGAACTCGAGACGTCTATCCTCGTATCAGGAGTGCGCAACCCGCGCTCGCAATCCCCGCCCCAGGAGTCCGCATATGGCAGCACGCGCCCTGTTTCCCTCGACCCTCTTCACCCTCCTGCTCGCGGTGTGGCTGCTGCCTGGCCCGGCCGCATCGTCCGACTGGCCGCTCTTCCGCGGACCCGAGCACTCTGGCGTGGCCGAGGGCGTGACGCTCCCGACCACCTGGAACGTCGAGACCGGCGAGAACGTCCGCTGGAAGACCGCGATCCCTGGGCTCGCTCACTCCAGCCCGGTTTCCTGGGGCGACAAGATCTTCCTCACCACTGCCGTGCGCAAGGCGGGTGGCGACCAGCCGCTGAAGGTCGGTCTCTACGGCGACATCGTGCCCGTCGACGACGAAGGGGAGCACTCGCTCTTGGTTCTCGCGCTCGACAGCAACACTGGGCAGATTCTCTGGCAGAAGACCGCGCACGAAGGCGCGCCGAAGATCAAGCGTCACCCCAAGGGCAGCCACGCCGCCTCGACCCCGGCGACCGACGGCAAGCGGGTCGCGGCGATGTTCGGCTCCGAAGGCCTCCACGTGTTCGACCTCGACGGCAATCTCCTGTGGAGCAAGGACTTCGGCGTCCTCGACTCGGGGTTCTTCATGGCGCCCGGCGCGCAGTGGGGCTTCGCAAGCTCGCCCGTGTTCCACCAGGACCGGCTCTATCTCCAGGTCGACGTGCAGAAGAGCGCCGACGGCAATGCGTCGTTCCTCGCCGCTTTCGATGCGGCTACCGGCAAGGAGCTATGGCGCACGCCACGGGAGGACGTTCCGACCTGGGGTACACCGGCGGTCGTGCCGCGCGGCGACGGTTGGCAGGTCGTGGCGAACGGCTGGAAGCACATCGGCGGCTACGACGCCGCGACCGGCAAGGAGCTCTGGAAGATCGAGGGCGGCGGTGACATCCCCGTGCCGACTCCGGTCGTCGCGCGTGGCGTGCCCGGGCACGGCGACCTGATCCTGATCACCAACGCCCACGGGCGCATCCGGCCGATCTACGCCATCCGCACCGATGCCACGGGGGAGATCAAGCCCGACACGCCGGCGATCCCTTGGTGGCACGAGCGCCTGGGAAACTACATGCAGACGCCGCTCGTGCTCGACGGCCTCGGCTACTTCGGCTTCGACAACGGCGTGCTGACGGTGCTCGACCTTCAGACCGGCGAGCGCGTGTACCAGGAGCGCCTCGGCGGTGGGCAGACCGGCTTCACCGCGTCGCCGGTCGCCGCCGACGGCCGGCTGTACTTCACCAGCGAGGACGGCGACGTCTGGGTGCTGCGTGCAGGACGCGCCTTCGAGGTGCTGGCGCAGAACGAGCTCGGCGAGACCTTCATGTCGTCGCCCGCGATCGTGGGCGACCAGATCCTGTTCCGCGCTCGCCACCACATCTACGCGATCGGGCTGCCCAAGCACTGACCGCGGCCCGGTTCGGGCAGGCATGGCGATCGCCAGTCAGCCCGAGTTGGGTCAGCCCCGCGGCCCCTGCAGCCAGTGCGCCAGGGCGGTGTTGCGATAAGCCGTGGGCAAGTCGCTGCGCTTCCTTGCGATCGCCGCTCTGCAGTAGACCCGGTCGGCAGCCCCGGTCGGCCAGCCACCGCGATGTTACGCTGCGCGCCGGTCGCACGCTGCTCGGCAGGAGTCTCGATTGATTACGGGTCCGCGCGTCTTCGGCATCGGCCTCAACAAGACCGGTACCACATCGCTCAAGAAGTGCTTTCGCATCCTCGGCTTCGAGCCGATCGCTCCACCATCGGGGGAATCGAGCGCGCTCGAGGAAGCGAAAGCGGCGCTCTTCGAGCGGGAGGACTACGAGCCGGCCCTGCGTTTCGCCGAGCTCTACCGGTCGTTCGAGGACCGGCCGTGGAACATGTGGCGGATGTACCGCCAGCTCGACGAGAGGTTCCCGGGCAGTCGCTTCGTGCTGACGGTGAGGGACCCAGAGGCCTGGTGGCGATCGGTACACCAGTGGACCTCGGTCGCGAAGCCGAACATGGTGGACACCTACAGCAGCCACCTGAGTGTCGACCGCCTCGAGCACGATACGGCCATCGCCGCCTTTCACGCGTACAACGAGGAGGTTCGACGTCACTTCGCGGGACGCGAGCAGGATCTGCTGGTGGTCGACTTCGGCGCGGGACAGGGTTGGCCGGAGATATGTGCCTTCCTCGGCACCGAGGTGCCGGAGGTGCCCTTCCCCCACAACAACCAGCAGCACTACGACGCGCGCGACCGCGAACGGATCAAGACCTCGAAACGAGCCAAGCACGAGAGGCGCCGCGAGCGGGCGCGGCTCGCCGCAGCTAGCGGCGAGTCTTGCAGCGTCTGCGGCCACCCCGTCGCGCACCAACTGGACGCCGCGAGCCATCTCAGGCGGCGCCTGCCCATGTGGCTGCGGCGCTCCTTCAACAACCTCCAGCTCGCGCGCCTGCGGCGACACGCCCGCCGTCGCGGTGCTGCCGAGGAGCGCCTGGACCGCCTGCGCGCCGAGCACCCCAACCTGCGGATCGACGACTTCGCGGTCGTCTGTGCCTACTTCAATCCACTCGGCCTGCGGACACGGCGCGAGAACTTCCGCCGCTTCCATGCCGGCCTGGTGCAGGCGGGTGTTCCCCTCTTGGTCGTCGAGCTGGCGTTCGACGAGACGCCTCATCAGCTCGATGAGGCGAGCGACACGTTACGCGTCCGCTCGCGCGACGTGCTCTGGCACAAGGAGCGGCTGCTCAACCTGGGCATCAGCGAGCTCTTGCGTCGCGGCTACAGCAAGATCGCATGGCTCGATGCCGACATCGCTTTCGACGATCCCGAGATCTGGCCCTGGTTCGTGGCGGGGGAGCTCGAGCGCTCGAACCTCTGCCAAGTCTTCGAGCACGCGCTGGCCCTGCAGGGACGGGCTCCCCCGACGCCGGGAGTCTCAGCAGCCTCCTACCTCGCCAAGGTCGGCGAGGCATCCTTGCAGCTCGCCTCTCCGCCGACTCGGCGCCAGCCCCTTGGGCAGCCGCTCGGCCTGTCCGGGTACGGCTGGGCCGCCCGCGCCGAGCTGCTGCGTGAGATCCAGCTCTACGATGCCAGCGTGGTCGGTGGAGGTGACAAGAAGCTGTTCCTCGCCGCGGCCAAGCGCCGCGAGGACACTTGGAAGCCTGTGCTGGATGCCACCGTCCGACCCCCGTTCCGAAGATGTCAACGCTGCGGCAGCCAGCCCAGCTCGCTGGCCTACGAGAAGCACTTCAAGGACTGGGCCGTGCGGTGGCACAAGGCGATCGGGGGGCGGATGTCCTTCGCCCCGATCGACCTCCGCACCTTCTTTCACGGCGATTGGCACCGACGGAGCTACCTGAACCGCCGCGAGATCCTGCTCCGGCATGTCTACGATCCGGCGCGGGACATCTCCCTCGACGGGAACGGCTGCTGGCAGTGGGCATCCGACAAGCCCGACCTGCACCGCGAGGTCCGCGACTACTTCGTGGGACGCGACGAGGACTCCAGCGACGCCGCGGAGGCGTGAGGCGTGTTGTCGCTCCTATCGCGGCTCCGTCTGCCGTCTCCTTCGCGCGCGAAGGGAGCCATCGAACGCACGGGCAGCTCGCCCTGGCGTATCGCCGGCTCGGCTGGGTGTCCAACCTGCG
Source organism: Thermoanaerobaculia bacterium (assembly GCA_035524895.1). Lineage (GTDB taxonomy): Bacteria > Acidobacteriota > Thermoanaerobaculia > Multivoradales > Multivoraceae > DATLFI01. The sequence goes on from DATLFI010000402.1 coordinate 29,227, forward strand.
CTCCGGCGAGGAGGTCGTGGTGCTGCAGGACGGCCGCAGCGTCGAGCAGGGCAGCCGCGACGACCTGCTGGCCGCTCGCGGCGCCCTGTGGAAGCTGTGGTCGGCCCACGGGCTGTCGTCGCCGACGGTCGTCGCGGATCGCTGATCCGCCTTCCGCTCCCGATCACTTCCAGTGGGCCGGCCAGGTCTTGCCGAAGTACAGCAAAGCCTCGACGCGCCGCATCCAGGCCTGCACCTTCGGGCCAATGGCGGCTCGCACGACCAGTTCTGGGTGGCGCTGCTCCATGCGCAGGGTCAGACCGATCATCGGGTAGAGCGTGAAGTCCGCTGCGGATAGCGGACCGACGAGGAAGTCGCCGGCGATCGATCGCTCCCAGAAGTCGAGCTCCGTCGCGAGATCGGCCGCGCCGGCTGCGATCTCGCCCGGGTCGCGGCTCTCCGGAGCCTGGTAGAAGACCTGCCGCACGAGCCGCTCCATCGGCTCGCCGTAGTAGTGGTCGACCTCCGCGACGATGCGCCGGGCCAGGGCGCGCTGACGCGCGTCCCCGGGAAAGAGCGGCGGCCCGCCGTATCGCTCTTCCAGGTACTCGAGGATCGGTGCCGACTCGTAGAGCGCGAAACCCTCGTCGACGATCGCGGGAACCTTGCGCCTGGGATTGATCGCGACGAACTCGGGCGTTCGAAGGTCTCCGGCCTCGAACGAGAGCAGCCGCGCCTCGTACGGAACGCCCTTGTGCTCGAGAGCGAGCCAGACGCGCCAGGCGTAGGGCGAGCCGGCGCCGTAGTAGAAGGTCAATGCCATGTCGCCTCCCGCTGCGCACCTCTGCGGAGCGCGCCAAGACCCTGGGATCGTCCATGAGCCTACACGGTCGGCTGGATCGGGCCGTCGCTGGCGAGTCGCTCGACAACGCACGCCGGCGACGGAAGAATGTACAGCGATTCATCGCTCGCCGTTTCCATGGACAACACCGACCAGCACGAGATCGAGGTCCGCGTCAACGGCGCGAAGCACCGGCTGCCTGTCGAGTCGCGCTTGCTGCTCTCGGACCTCCTCCGCCACGACCTCGGGCTGACCGGCACGCACGTCGGCTGCGAGCACGGAGTCTGCGGTGCGTGCACGGTGCTGGTCGACGGCGTGGCGGTGCGCTCGTGCTTGCTGTTCGGCGTCCAGGTCGACGGTCGCGAGGTGACCACCGTCGAAGGCCTGGCCGGCGACGACGGCCAGCTCCACCCCCTCCAGCAGGCCTTCCGCGACACCCACGCGCTGCAATGCGGCTTCTGCACTCCAGGCTTCCTGCTCACGCTGGTGCCGTTCCTGACCGAGCATCCCGATCCCAGCGAGCACGAGATCCGTGCCGCCATCTCCGGCAACCTCTGCCGCTGCACCGGCTACCAGAACATCGTCGCGGCCGTGCGGCTGTATGCCGAGCGGGCGGCAGGCGCCGGCGGCGGGTGATCGGCGGATGTCCACGCGCACGCTCGGCGAGCCGATCCGCCGTCTCGAGGACCCGCGTCTCCTGACTGGGAGAGCACGCTTCGTCGACGACGTCGAGCCGCCGGGAACCCTCCACGCGGCACTGGTGCGGAGCACGATGGCCCATGGCCTGCTGCGCGGTGTCGACCTCGACGCGGCCCGGCGGCACCCCGGCGTGGTGGCGGTCCTCGCGGCCGGCGACCTGGGCGACTACTGGCGCCCCGGGCCGCTACTGGTGCCGCCGCCGCCGATCCCCGAGCTGGTCTTCCGCTCGCGCACGCAGGTGCCGCTCGCGCGAGACAAGGTGCGGCACGTCGGTGAGCCGATCGCGATCGTGGTCGCCGAGAGCCGCTACGTCGCCGAGGACGCTCGCGACCTGGTGGTGCCCGACATCGAGCCGCTCGACGCGGTGGTCGACCTCGAGCGCGCGCTAGAGCCGGGGACCGCGCTGGTCCACGACGACCTCGACTCCAACCTCGCCGCGCACGCCGTGCAACAGCGCGGCGACCTCGACGCCGCACGCGCCGCCGCGCACGTCGTGCTGCGCCGGCGCCTGCGCTACGACCATGGCACCGCGGCCGCGCTGGAGAACCGCGGCGTCCTGGCGCAGTGGGACGAGCACGAGGACCTGCTGACGGTGTGGGACACGACGCAGGCGCCGATCCCCATTCGCAACGGGCTCGCGGCGATGCTCGGCCTCTCGGAGTCGCGGGTGCGGGTGATCGCGCCGTTCATCGGCGGCGGCTTCGGCCCGAAGATCATGATGTTCTACCCCGAAGAGGTGCTCGTGCCGTGGCTGGCGATGCGCCTCGGCCGGCCGGTGAAGTGGATCGAGGACCGCGAGGAGAACTTCTACGCCACCACGCAAGAGCGGGGACAGGTCCACGATGCCGAGATCGCGCTCGCCCGCGACGGCCGCATCCTCGGCGTCGGCGACGTGTTCCTGCACGACAACGGCGCCTACCTGCCGTACGGGCTGACGGTCCCGATCAACAGCCAGTGCACGCTGCTCGGCTGCTACGACGTGCCGGCGTACCGTAGCGAGCTCCGGTCGGTGTACACCAACACGCCGATCGTCACGCCGTACCGCGGCGCCGGCCGGCAGCACGGCCAGTTCGTGATGGAGCGGCTGCTCGACCTCGGCGCGCGTGCGCTCGGTCTCGACCCGGTCGAGATCCGCCGTCGCAACCTGCTGCGCCCTGAGCAGTTTCCCCACCACCAGGGCCTTGTCTACCAGGACTTCAGCGAGCTGGTGTACGACAGCGGCGACTATGCCCCGTGCCTGGAACAGGCGGTCGACGCCATCGGCTACGACGATTTCCGCCTCAACGAGCAGCCGCGGCTGCGCGCCGCTGGGCGCACCGTCGGCATCGGCGTCGTGACCTACGTCGAGGGCACCGGCATCGGCCCGTACGAGGGCGCCCGCGTGACGGTCGAAGCGAGCGGCAAGGTGAGCGTCGCGACCGGGGTCGGCACGCAAGGCCAGGGTCACTTCACGTCGTTCGCGCAGGTGGTCGCGGACCAGCTCGGCGTCGCGGTCGAGGACGTGCGGGTGGTCACCGGCGATACGCGGGAGTTCCACTGGGGCACCGGCACCTTCGCCAGCCGTGGCGCGGTGGTCGCCGGCAACGCCATCCACGCCGCGGCCGTCGAGGTGCGACGCAAGGTGCTGCGCATCGCGGCGGATGCGCTCGAAGCGCGCGAGGAGGACCTCGAGCTCGAAGACGGCACCGTGCGGGTGAAAGGAGCGCCGGGCTCGGCGATACCGCTGGGCACCCTCGCCGTTCGAGCCAACCCGCTACGCGGCGCGGTGCGTCCCGGCACCGAGCCGGGGCTCGAGGCGACCAGCTACTTCGGTCCCGACCGCGGCACCACCGCCAACGGCGTCCACGCGATGATCGTCGAGCTCGACCGCGACACCTGCGCGGTAAAGATCCTGCGCTACGTGGTGGTGCACGACTGCGGCCGCGTGCTCAACCCGCTGATCCTGGAGGGCCAGATCCACGGCGGCGTCGCCCAGGGCATAGGCAACGCGTTCTACGAGCAGCTCGTGTTCGACGAGCAGGGCCAGTTGCTCAACGCCTCGTTCATGGACTACCTCCTGCCGACGGCGATGGAGGTCCCGCACATGGAAGTGTCGCACCGGGAGACGCCCTCGCCGCTCAACCCGCTCGGGGTCAAGGGCGCCGGCGAGGCCGGGGCGATCCCGGTCGGAGCGGTCTTCGCTGCTGCGGTCGAGGACGCATTGCGCGCCGGCGAGGCGGGCTCCGGGATCGAGATCCTCGAGATCCCGCTGTCGCCCGACCGGTTGTTCGCGCTGATCCACGGCGACTCGCGCTGAGCCCATGAAGCCCGCGCCCTTCCGTTACTTCGCACCTCGCTCCCTGGAGGAGGCGCTGCACCTGCTCGCCGAGCACGGCGACGAGGCGAAGCCGCTCGCGGGCGGGCAGAGCCTGGTGCCGGCGATGAACTTTCGGCTGGCACGGCCCGGTGTACTGGTCGATCTGAACCGCGTCGCGGAGCTCGCGTACGTCACAGCGGACGGCGGCGCCCTGCGCATCGGCGCCATGACGCGCCAGCGCGCCGCCGAGCGGCATCCTCTGGTGCTGGCGCGGGCCCCGCTCCTCGCCGAAGCGCTCGGTCACGTCGCGCACCCCCAGATTCGCAACCGCGGCACCGTCGGAGGCAGCCTCGCCCACGCCGATCCGGCGGCCGAGCTGCCGGCGGTCGCGCTCGCGCTCGACGCGACCCTGACGCTGCGCCGCGCAGGCGGCGAACGCCGAGTGCGCGCCGCCGAGTTCTACGTCGGACTGTTCGCCACCGCGCTCGTTCCGGGTGAGCTGGTGAGCGAGGTCTCGTTCCCCGCGCTGGCGCCCGGCACCGGTGTCGCCTTCGAGGAGATCTCCCGCCGCCACGGCGACTACGCGCTGGTCGGCGCGGCCGCCGTGGTGCGCCTGGACGAGTCGGGTCGCATCGCCGAGTGCAGCCTGTGCTACCTGAGCGTCGGCGAGACGCCGCTGCTGGCGACCAGCGCGACAGCCGAGCTGGCCGGCACCACGCCGTCGGAGAGCGGCTTCGAGAGAGCCGCGGCCGCGGCGGCAGCCGCGGCAGATCCATCCTCCGACATCCACGCTTCGAGCGACTTCCGCAGGCACCTCATGCGCGTGCTCGGCAGCCGTGCCCTCGCGCGTGCCGCCCGGCGTGCCGCGCCGCACTGATGGAAGGAGGCTGAGCATGCCCCGTCGATTCGACCGGTCGTCAGAGATCCCCTTACCCGTCTGGATGGCCAACCTTCCTGGCCATCCGCACCGGCCGAGCGCTCTTCCTCGGAGCGCTGCTGATGTCCTGCTCCGGAGGGGGCGGTCAGAGCGAGCTGCCGTGGCCAGCGGACCAGCTCCACTCTCTTGCGATCCGTACCGACTTCGGCGACGACGACGCCTGGGCTCGTGTCCGCACCGTGCTCGAGACGCAAGTGTCCGTCTCGGCGAACGGCAGGGTCGTCGGCGAGTTCCGTCCGAGCCTGCATCCGCGCCCGCCGCGGCCGCGATAGCCTCGACCCGCCCCGGAGCAAGCTCTCGCACTCCCGCAGAGCCGTCACCAACCGCTGGAGACACCATGCGACTCGTCGACCTCTCCCAGCCGCTCAACCAAGAGTGTCCCTTCTGGCCCTACTACCCGCCGTTCGAGGTCAAGTACATCAAGCGCAAGGCCGAGCACGGCGTCAACGCGCAGTACATCCAGACCAGCAACCACATGGGCACCCACCTCGACGCGCCGCGCCACTTCGTGACCGCCGGTATGACGATCGACGAGATCCCGCTCGAATGGCTGTGCGGACCAGGCGTGGTGGTCGACCTGCGTGACGAGATGGACGAGCTCGCGGCGTACACGCCCGAGATGATCGAGAAGCGGGTCGAGGTGCGCGAGGGCGATCTCCTGATCCTGCACACCGGCTGGCACCGCTACTCGCAGTTCGGCGCCTCGCCCGACGAGGAGCGCTACATCCACCTGCACCCTGGCGCCCACCCGCGTATGTGCGACTGGCTGCTCGAGAAGAGGATCCACATCTGGGGCGTCGACTGCGTGTCGACCGATCATCCGATGAACCTGCCGATCGGCCGCTTTCTCGGCAAGGGCATGCACGGTCACTGCGACAAGGTACGCCGTTTGTGCGAGCAGAAGTTCGGCAAGGACGAAATGGCCGAGCTATTTCCGGAGAGTGCCTACCAGCTCACCCACAACGCGCTCTTCCCGCACAACTGCATGCACATCGAGAACCTCGGCGGGGACATCGACAGCCACGAGATCCAGAACAAGCGTCTGACCATCGGCTGCTTCCCGTGGAAGTTCAAGGGCGGCGAAGCTGCGTTCGCGCGGACCGTGGCTTTCCTGGACCTCGCGTGAGAACGAACGGGAGCCCGGCCTGAGCGCTATGTCCTCACCTCTGCCGCTCCTCCCCGCCGCCGAGCTTCGCCGCCTCGTGGCGGCGCGCGAGATCTCCGCGGCCGAGGTCGTCGGCGCGGCGCTGGCGCAGCTCGAACGCCTGAACCCGCAGCTCAACGCCGTCGTGACGCTCGACCCGCAAGCGCTCGACCATGCCCGCGCGCTCGATGCTCGGCTCGCCCGCGGCGAGGACCCGGGGCCGCTGTGCGGCCTTCCGGTCGGCATCAAGGACGTCACGCCCGTGGCCGGGCTGCGGCACACCTTTGGCTCACCGCTCTACGCCGAGCACACCGCGACGCGCGACGCGATCGTGGTCGAGCGGCTGCGTCGCGCCGGCGCGGTGATCGTCGGCAAGACCAACACCCCCGAGTTCGCGACCGGCGGCAACACCTTCAACCCGGTCTTCGGCCGCACGCGCAACCCGTGGAACCCGGCGCTCTCGGCTGGCGGCTCGACCGGCGGCGGCGCCGTGGGTCTCGCCACCGGCATGATCGCGCTCGCCGAGGGCACCGACCTCGGCGGCTCGCTGCGCATCCCGGCGTCGTTCTGTGGTGTGGTCGGATTGCGCCCGTCGCCGGGTCTGGTGCCGACCTGGCCCTCGGACTTCCTGTGGGACACGCTGCAGGTGACCGGCTTCATGGCGCGCACCGCCGAGGACGTCGCGCTCGCGCTGTCCGCGGCGGCCGGACCCGACCCACGTGCACCGATCTGCCAGCCCACGGCGGGGCGCGACTTCGTCGCCGCGGCGCGCGACGGCGACCTGCGCGGCCTGCGGCTCGGCTACTGCCCGGACGTCGCCGGCATCGGCGTCGACGCCGGGGTCGAGGCGGTGTGCCGCGCTGCCGCGTTCGAGCTGCGCGAAGCCGGTGCCAAGGTCGAGGAGCTCGCGCTCGACCTGTCGTTCGCCTGGCGGGCGTTCCTCGACCTGCGGGGCCTGTGGATGGTGGTGCAGCAGCACGAACGCCTCGACCGCGTCGCCGAGATGGGCGACAACCTCCGCGGCAACGTCGAAGCGGGCTTGCGCGTGACCCCGCGCGAGCTCGGCGCCGCCGAGCACGTCCGAGCGCGTGTGCTCGACACCCTGCTCGAGCTCTTCGAGCACTTCGACCTGCTGCTCACACCGAGCATGGCGGTATCGCCGTTCCCGGTCGAGCAGAGCTACCCCTCGAGCGTCGGCGGACGCCCGATGAAGACGTATGTCGACTGGATCGCACCGACGTTCCTGCTCAGCTTGCCTGGCGTGCCGGTGGCGTCCGTGCCCTGCGGTAGGGATCCCGGTGGCATGCCGGCCGGCCTCCAGGTGGTCGGGCCGCCGCGCGGCGAGGAGCGGGTGCTGGCGTTCGCGGCCCGCCTGCAGGAGGCGCGGCCGATCGGGGCTCCCCGGCTCGCGACCTGAAGGGAACGCAGGGTCAGCTCGTCCGGTGTGCGTCCAGCTGGTGCTGGACAGTCATAGCCAAGGCGCTATCCGGCGGAACGCCTCGGAGCCGGGGATCAGCAGCCCGGCGTCGAAGAGCTCGGGCAAGAAGGGACCAGCCGGGTGGATCGGGACGAAGCCGATCAGCAGGCGTCGCCCAGTAACTGCCGATCCCGGACCAACCAAAGCGCCAGACCGAGCCCGACCCAGACGACGAGCAGCCTCGGCAGGCTCCAGCGGACGGAATCGATCTTCCCGTCGAGTCGCCAGAGGGCTTCCGCGACGGCGAGGCGCACGCGCGGCGCGGCGAGAGCCAGCGCGAGGGCGGCGAGTAGCGCGCCGGTCCAGACCGGCAGGTACTGCCGGAGTCGAAGGCCCATCCGCCGCGCGCGAGGGGAACCAGCCGGAGCTGAAGCGCGACCAGCAACGCCCACGAAGCGAGGCAGCCGATGGAAATCGCGCGGGTCGTGGTCATGGTTGACTCGAGATGAGTACCCCGCCCCGGATCCGTCCGTATGCGCTACCAACCTGTCGAGGTGTTGGCTTCTACCGCTCGGACGCCGCGCGAGTATGCGCGAACCATCGATGACCCACGGTGCCGGGGTCGGCGTCTCAAGTGGAGCGCCACCGGAGTCTCGCCTGCCGTTTTCGGACCTCGTGCGGGGCCACCGTGACAGGATGCGCCAGTTCAGAGCAACAGCTTTCATGCCCTCTGCCCGACCTAGCTCCTCGTCTCGAGGAACGCGAGCCCGGCGCCGATTCGGCCACGGCTGATCTACGGAGGACCGACTCATGACCGCGCCCATCGACGTCCACATCCTCTACCCGATCTTCGCGATGTTCCTGCTGGTCGCGCTCGTGATGATGCGCATGCGCTCGCTGCGTTTCGCCGCGGTGCGCAACAACCAGGTGGCTGTCGGCTACTACAAGACCTTCCACGGGGCCGAGGAGCCGGAGCCGCTGCGCGCGATCGCCCGCAACTTCGCCAACCTGTTCGAGATGCCGGTTCTGTTCTACGTGGTGTCGCTGATGGCGTACAGCGCCGGGCAGGTGAACTGGTGGTTGGTGGCGCTGGCGTGGGTCTACGTCGCGCTGCGCTACGTCCACACCTGGGTCCACCTCACCTCGAACCAGGTGATGGTTCGCTTCACGTTCTACATGCTGAGCAACATCGTGCTGGCCGCGATGTGGGTGATGGTTCTGGTGCTGCTCGTGACACACCAGCCGTGAGCGATTTCTCGAACCCCCTTACCGAGGGTGGCTGTCTCTGCGGCGCAGTGCGCTACCGCATCAGCGGACCTGCCAGCGATCCGACGTTGTGCCACTGCGCTACCTGCCGCAGAGCCGCCGGCTCGCCGGTGGTCGCCTGGGTGACCGTCCCGCGCAGCGGTTTCGCGCTCGCGGCGGGCCAGCCGGTGACGTACCGGTCGTCGTCGGAGGTGGTGCGCACGTTCTGTGGCGTGTGCGGCACGCCGCTGACCTACCAGCACGCGAAGCTGCCAGGAGAGATCGACGTGACGACCTGCAGCCTCGACGAGCCCGAGGCGCACCCGCCGCACGACCAGGTGTGGACCAGCCACCGGCTCGGCTGGATGGCCAGGGCAGGTGAGCTGCCGGCCTTCGCGCGCCGGCGGGGCTCGCCGTGAGCGCTGGAGCGACGCGCGATCCATGCGGCCGCGATCGGCAGCTCTTCTGGTTCTTCGACGACTCCAACCACGAGGTCGTGCTGCCATGCTCGTGACGCGATCTCGTACTGGCGCCGTGACGGTCGCGATCGCCACGGGGGTGGCGGCCCTGCTGTGCGGCTGCCGAGAAGCGCCGCGGGATCCAGCCGATCTCGTGCTACGGGGTGGCGCGGTCTACACGCTCGACCCCGCGCGCGAGTGGGCCGAGGCGGTGGCGGTCGACGACGGTCGCATCGTGTTCGTCGGCGGCGACGAGGAGGTCGAGGCGTTCGTCGGGTCCGCGACGCGCGTCATCGAGCTCGAAGGCGGCATGGTCCTGCCCGGCTTCCACGACGTGCACGTGCACCCCGCTTCGGGAGGTCTCGAAGCGCTCCGCTGCGATCTCAACGGCTCGGCCAGCCTCGACGAGCTGCGCGAGCGCGTACGCGCCTTCGCCGCCGCCAACCCGGACCGCGAGTGGATCACCGGGGGCGGCTTCGACCTGCCGCTCTTCCAGGGCGGCGCGCCCCGCCGCGAGCTGCTCGACGAGCTGGTGCCCGACCGTCCCGCCTACCTCAGCAGCTCCGACGGCCACTCCGCCTGGGTCAACACCCGCGCGCTCGAGATCGCCGGGGTCACCGCCGCCACCGCCGACCCGCCCGCCGGACGCATAGAGCGCGACCGCGCGACCGGCGAGCCGAGCGGGACGCTGCGCGAGGGAGCGATGTCACTCGTGGCGCAGCACCTGCCGCCCACCAGCGACGAGGAGTGGGTCGCGGGGCTGGAGCGCGGGCTCGAGATGGCCAACCGCTTCGGCATCACGTCGCTGATCGAAGCCTCGGCCGACGAAGAGATCGCGCGCGCCTACCAGACTCTGTCCGACCGCGGAGCGCTCGCCGCGCGGGTGGTCCTGTCGCTCTCTTTCGCGGCCGCGTTCGGCGAGAACGGCGACACCGCCGCGGCGGTAGCGGAGCTCGCCGCGCAGCGCGACCGCTTCGGCGGACCGCGCCTGCGCGCCGACGCGGTCAAGCTCTTCGCCGACGGCGTGATAGAGGCCGGCACCGCGGCGCTGCTACAGCCATACGTGCCGTTGCCTGCCGAAGCCGGCGTGGCAGGCCGCCCGGCATCGGCACCGCACCGAGGCTTGCCGGAGTACTCGCCCGAGGATCTGTCGCGTCACGTCACCGCGCTCGACGCCGCGGGCTTCCAGGTCCACATCCACGCCATCGGCGACGCCGGGATCCGCGCCTCGCTCGACGCGCTCGAGGCGGCAGCGCGCGCCAACGGCGCCCGCGACCGGCGCCCGCACCTCGCGCACGTGCAGCTCGTCGACCCTGCCGACATTCCGCGCTTCGGGGCAGCGGGCGTTACCGCCAACATCCAGCCGCTGTGGGCCTGGGCCGATCCATTCATCACCGAGCTCACCGAGCCCCGGCTCGGTCCCGACCGCTCGCGCTGGCTCTACCCCTTCCAGAGCCTCCGCGACGCGGGCGCGCGGCTCGCCGCCGGCAGCGATTGGTCAGTGTCGTCGATGAACCCGCTCGAGGCGATCCAGGTCGCGGTGACCCGAAGGGGGCTCGACTCGTCGTCCCGTTCCGGCGATGAGCCCTGGCTGCCGCAGGAGCGTCTCGACCTCGCGACGGCGCTCGCGGCCTACACGCGAGAAGCCGCGTGGCTGATGCGCCACGAGCAGCAGGCCGGCACGCTCGAGGTCGGCAAGCCGGCGGATCTCGTGGTGCTCGATCGCAACCTCTTCGAGCTCCCGCCGACCGACATCGCGAAGGCGAAGGTCATGCTCACCCTGATAGACGGCGTGACCGTCTACGAGGCGCGTTGACCCGACGCGAGCTCACACGTCATTCGCGCTCGACAGATGGGCAGCTAGTGGACGAGCTGGATCGAATCGGTCGCGACGCGTCGGCTCCGGGCTCCGAGCCTGACGAAGCGCAACAGGAACGAAGGCCCCGTCACCGGCACGACGGCTTCACTCTGATCGAGACGCTGGTCGCCCTCGCCGTGCTCTTCGTCGTGCTGGTCGGGCTGGCGACCGGCTTGCTCGTGGCGCGCCGGGCGAGCGAGGCGCTGCGAGAGCATCGCCAGGTCGATCGCGTGCTCGAGGCGTCGCTCGAGACACTGCGCGCTGGCGGGCTCGCGCTGCGCAGCGGGCCCGTCGCGATGGCCGGCGCCGATCCGGGCTTCCCGATCGCGCTCCAGCTCGAGGTCGCCGCGACCGGAACGGCTGAGCTCTACGAGGTCACGGTGCACGCGAGCTACCTGCGACGCGGCGCCTCGATCGAGCGCCGCCTGACGAGCCTCGTGTGGCAGCCTTGACCGCGACGATCCGAGAGGCTCGCCATCGGTCGGGCGGGCGCCCGCAGCAGCTTGCCCACGTCGGAGCAGCCGGCTTCTCGCTTCTCGAGCTGGTCGTCGCCACCCTCGTCCTGTCGACCGTCCTGCTTTTCGTCGCCCAGGGGTTGCAGGAGAGTCAGCGGCAGGTCGCCGAGGCGCAGCGTAGCCTCGGGCGCGGCAGCACCCAACTGGCAACAGCCCTCCTGCGGCTCGACGCGCGCAGTGCGCACAGCATCGCGTCGGGGCTCGGGAGCTGGGGCACCGGCCCGCTCGTGCTGCTCCTCCCCGACGGGTCGTCAATCGTCTACCTCACGGCCCACGATCGGCTCGAGCGCGTCGTCCTCCGCTCCGGGGGCCGCGAGGACTCACGCCAGGTCGTGGCCCGCGGCGTCCTCGCCTTCCGCTGGCAGCGTAAGGTGGCAGACCTGCTCGAGGTCGCGATCGCGCTGCGACCGCCGCCCCGTCCGCCGCGCGTGCTCGACCGCTCGGCCGTCTTGCCGCCAGACCCCTCGCCGATCGAGCACGTCACCGTAGCGCTGCGATCGCGTTCGAGATCGGCATGGTGAGGAGAGCTGGCCTCCGCATCGCGCGCCTTCGGGCCGGTGGCTCCGAGGGAGGATTCGCGCTCTTGCTCGCCCTGTTCGTGACGCTGTTCGCGTCCGCCGCCATGATGCTGAGCGCCGCGGCGCTCAAGGTCGAGCTCGACGAGACGCGAGCCGAAGCGATCCGCATCCGCCTCGACGCCATGGTCGACGCCGCGATCGCCGAAAGCCTCGCCGACCGCGACCTGTCGGGCCTCACGCGCCGTCCCTTCGGCGACGGTTGGATCGAGAGCCGGGTCGAGCGACTCGCAGGCGGCCGTGCCCGCATCCAGGCCACGGCCATGCTCGGCACGCGCGTGAGGGACGCCGAGGTCGAGGTGGTCGTCGTCGCCAACGGTCGCCCGCGCGTCCTCGAGTGGCGTGCCACCCCGTCGTCGTGACGCGCCCCTGCGGCCAGGGACTGGTGTCGAGCTACACGATCAACGCCGATCCTCGAGGACCATCTCCGAAGTGGTCTTGCCGCTGATCTTTGGTGGCCGCGCTCCCGGCCCTGGCTTCCCACCTCGCCAGGTGGCCTTGCCCTCCTGAACGAGCGCCCAGGCCCAGCCCTGTTCTGCCGTTTCGATGGGAGTCACGAGGGCGATGGGGTGGCCCCGGTCCGTGACGATGAGGCGCTCTCCCTCGCGCACTCGCCGCAAGTACCGGCTGAGATCGTCCTTGAGGGCCTTCACTCCCACTTCGCGCATCGGCGTCTCCTGGTGGCCACAACGATACCACGGTCGTAGCCACTTCGGCCGCGGCGTCTGCCCGAGGCCCGAACGATGACGTCGGGGCGGCGCTGATGCCGACGCGGGGGCCGTCGCGAACCCACTCGGGCAGATACACTCGTGGGCCCGGGAGCGGCCCCGGCACCGCCCGGCACCACGCTAGTGATCGGACGCACTCTCCAGCACTATCGGGTTCTCGCCAAGCTCGGGGAGGGAGGCATGGGCGCCGTGTACCGAGCGTACGATGCCAAGCTCGATCGCGAGGTCGCGCTCAAGCTCCTGCCAGCCTCCGTGGCCGCCGATCCGCTCAAGCGCGCGCGCTTCGCCGTCGAGGCGCGGGCCGCCGCAGCGTTGACCCATCCCCACATCGCCACCATCCACGCAATCGAGGAGGCCGAGGGCGAGCTGTTCATCGTCATGGAGGCGATCGAGGGGCGCGAGCTCAAGGCGCTGATCGACGCCGGCCCCCTCGAGCCTTCGCGGGCGCTGTCCCTCGCCACTCAGATCGCCGAGGGGCTGCAGGCGGCGCACCAGCGCGGGATCGTGCACCGGGACGTCAAGCCGTCGAACCTGATGGTCACCGCGAGCGACTGCGTGAAGATCACCGACTTCGGTCTGGCGCGCGTCGGCGCCGGGGTCGACCTGACACGCGCGGGCGCGACCCTGGGCACGGCGGCGTACATGGCGCCTGAACAGATACGCGCCGAGCCGGTCGACTCTCGTGCCGACGTCTGGGCGTTCGGCGTCGTGCTCTACGAGATGCTTCGAGGCAAGCGGCCGTTCCGGGGCGACTCGGATGCCGCGGTGATCTACGCGATCCTGCGCGACGAACCGGACCTCGCGGGTCTGCCCGCCGGCTTCGCACCGGTGGTCGCACGTGCGTTGGCCAAGGACCGGGATCACCGCTACACGGACATGACGCAGGTACTCGCCGCGCTGGCGATGCTGGGCCGTAGCGCGTCTCCGCCGAGGCCGGAGAGGCGCCGCCCGCGCCTCGCGGTCCTACCCTTCGTCGGCCTCCAGCGTGACCCCGACCTGGAGTTCCTGGGCTTCGCCCTCGCCGACCAGATCATCGGCAGCTTGAGTTACGTGCGCGGTCTGATCGTGCGCCCTTCGGCGGCAGTGCGGAGGTACCAGGCCGCGCCGGCCGATCCTCCCACTGCTGGACGCGAGCTCGGCGTGGAGTACGTGCTGACCGGCTCCTACCTGTGCCACGCGAACCGCATTCGGCTCACCCTGGAGCTGGTGGAGGCGCAGTCGAACGACATGGTGTGGCGCGACTTGATCGAGGAGGAGTACGACAACGTGTTCGCTCTGCAGGACGCGGCGGCTGCCAGGGTGCTGCAACACCTCGAGGTGCGCTTCTCCCACGACGAGCGCACGCGCATGCGCGCTGACGTACCGTGCGACGCCCTCGCCTACGAATACTACCTGCGCGCCGTGTCCTATCCAGTGTCGCTCGAGGACAACCGCCTCGCGCTCGAAATGCTGGACAAGGCCGTGGAGCTCGATGCCTCCTTCGCGCCGGCCCACGCCGAGATCGGGTATCGGCTCTACCAGACGGCGTCCTACGGGCTGCAGGGCGCTGCGGCGGAGCGCCGAGCCTTGGATGCCTGCGGAAGGGCCCTCTCGCTCAACCCGGATCTGCTCGACGCCCTGTACCAGGCGTGCTTTCACGCGGTGAACTCCGGCGATCACGAGCGTGCGCTCGAGCTCGTCGAGCGGATTTTCCGGGTGGCTCCGGACAGCGCCGACGGGCACTTCACCCTCAGCTACCTCTGTCGGTACACGGGCCTGCAGCAGGAGTCGGTACGGGCGGTGGAGCGTGCGCTCGAGCTCCACCCGGGCAACGTCCGCTTCCGATCGGCCGGGTTCACCTACGTGTACCAGCGCGACTACCG
>DATLFI010000403.1:0-6833 GCA_035524895.1 Thermoanaerobaculia bacterium
CCGAGAGGCCAGGGCTCGAGCCGAAGCCCGAGAGATCGGTTCGCCACAGGGTGTCGCCCGAGGCGAGGATGCTCCTGCGCTCGACCAGCTCGAGCTGGTTGCCTGCCGGATCGTCGTTCAGGATCGCCTCGACCAGCCGCCGCCCTTCGGTGTCCCAGTAGTAGAGTCGTCCCTGGCTCGACCACACCGGTCCGCGGCCACCGTCCGCGGAAACGCGCACGCGTCGTGACAAGTCTGGGAAGTTGGCGACGTAGACCTGTACCACGGCGTCCAGCTCGTCCGATTCGTAGGCGAACAGTCGTCCGTTCGGCGACAGAGCGCCATTCGTCTCGTTCGCCGGGGTCTCGAGGAGCGGCGACGGAGGACCCGCGGGCCGACCCTCGGCATCGAGGGGCAGCGTCAGCAGGTCCCAGGCCGTGTTGGGCCGCCGCTCCTGGAACACCAGGAGACGGCCGTCGGCCGAGATCGAGTTGGGGTACTGGCGCAGCTCGGACCTGCCGAGGGACCACGTCAGCGAAGCGCCGTGGCTGCGCGCCGCGAACAGGTTGAGCTGCTCTGGGTTGGGCGCGGCGTAGGCCAGGAACTCTCCGTCGGGCGACCACACCGGCGAGTGGGAAGCCGCGAAGGTCAGGCGAGTCATCGCGCCTCCCTCGAGCTCGAGCAGCCACAGCCCGTCGTCGCCCGAGCGCTGGATGCCAAGCGCCAAGACCCGGCCGTCCGGCGACAACCGTGGTGCAGAGTACGCTCGCGGCGAGGCTGTGGTCACCGGCTCGCGCCGGCCGGAGCGGTCCACCCACACCGGCCGACTCTCCGTCGGGAGAGGCGGTGCGGCCCGGTAGACGAGCATGCCGTTGTCTGCCAGGGCGAACTGCGCGCCGCCGTTCCGCGGGCTGTAACGCACACCCTCGACCACCAGCGAGGGCGGTCCCAGCAAGCTCCAGCTCTCTGCGTCGAACGGCGTCGCGTGCAGTCGTCCGGCTCGCACCCAGAGCAGGTGTCCCCGGCCGCCGCGGACCTCGTGGAATCTGGCGTGCGAACCGCCGGAGAAGAGCACCTTGCGACGTTGGCCGGTGAGATCGGCGACCACGATGCTGGCTTCGTCGAAGCTCTGCCCTTCCTGCTGCACCGTGAACAGGACGCCGAGGCCGCGCGGCAGCGCCGCCGGCCACCGGTGCGAGGCCTCGTTGCGCGCGAGGTCGAGCTCGGTCAGCGGCTCGAGCGGTCCGCCTTTGGCGTGGACCCGCATCAGGCCGGAGGTCTGCGAAGGTGCGATGACGATGGTGTTCTCGTCGATCCAGGCGGCGCCCCGCGGATTGTCGCCGACCTCGACCACGGTCTCGACGACGCGGTCCGACATGGACAGGCGCTTGAGCTTGCGGTCCGCGAAGAAGGCCAGGTGGCGACCGTCCGGAGAGAAGAAGGGGCGCAGCGCGCCTGCAGTGCCCGGCAGCGGGCGAGCCTCGATCTCGCCCAGCGGACGGACCCATAGGTCCCGGTCCTCGCCGGATCTCCCCACGTACACCACACGCTCGCCGTCCGGCGAGGGAAGCGCCACCGTGCCGTAGTCCTCGTCGAGCGTTACGCCCGGCTCGGGGACCAGCTCGGCGAGCAGCCGGCTTGCGAAGCCCTCGCGATCGGCCGCGACGAACCACGCGGTGGCGGCTGTGCCCGCCACGGCGGCGCCGACCAGCGCGGGTGCCAGCCACGACACCAGCCAGTGGCCGCGGCGCACCGCAGCTTTGCCGAATCCCTCCTCCGGCACGCGGTCGAGCCACTCCTCGATCTCGATGCGCACGTCTCCGATGTCTTGCTGTCGCTCGCGCAGGTCCTTGCGCAAGCACCGCTCGAGCATGCGCTCGATCTCCGGCGGCGTCTCGGGCGGCAACAGGCTCCAGTCCGGCTCCGAGCGCAGCACGGCGGCGAGCGTGTCCGAAGGGGTGCTCCCGGCGAAGGCGCTCTTCCCCGTGAGCATCTCGTAGAGCACGCAGCCGAAGGCCCAGATGTCGGTTCGTTTGTCGACGCTTTGGCCGCGGGCCTGCTCGGGGCTCATGTACCGCGCGGTGCCGAGGATCATGCCGGTCCGCGTGGGATCGCGCTGCTCGTCGTCCGGCCCCTGCAGGGCCGCGCTCTTGGCGAGGCCGAAGTCCAGGACCTTGATCCGCTGGTGCTCGCCCACCTTGACATTGGCGGGCTTGAGGTCGCGGTGCACGATCCCCTTGCCGTGCGCCTCCTCGAGCGCGGTGGCGATCTGCCGTGCCATCTCGATGGCGTGGCCGAGCGCCAACGGGCCCTTGCGCAGCCGTTCGTAGAGGGTCTCGCCCTCGACCAGCTCGAGCACCAGGATCGGACGGCCCTGATGGCGCTCGAGGCCGTATATCGCAGCGATGTGCGGATGGTTGAGCGACGCGAGCATGCGTGCCTCGCGTTCGAAGCGCATCAGTCGCGCCGGGTCGTCGCCCATCTCCGCTGGCAGCACCTTGATCGCCACCTGACGACCCAGCACCGGGTCGCGCGCGCGGTAGACCTCGCCCATGCCGCCGGCACCGAGCAACGACAGGATCTCGTACGGACCCAGCCGTTCGCCCACCGAGAGCTCGCGCGCGGAGTCGAGGTCTCGCGCCAGCTCCTCGCCGAAGTCGCCGGCGAACGCTCCGCCGGGCTGCAGCTCTTCGGTGCCGTCGGCGTGCCCCAGCAGCCGCTCGACCTTCGCTCGCGTGTCGGGATCCGCGACGCGAGTGCCGAGGAAGCTCGCGCGCTCCGGCTTCGGCACGTCTAGCGCTTCGTCGAGCAGTCGGTCGAGCTCCTGCCAGCGTTGGTCGTCGGGGGTGGACATGGGGGATGCTGACCGTTGCCTCTAGCGGCCCCGGTGGGGACGCCGCTCGGCGGCTCTCACGTCGACAAGTGCTCCAGGATCCACGCTCTCGCACGCATCCATTCGCGCTGCACGGTGCGGCGCGAGATGTCGAGTGCCGACGCCGTCTCGTCGTCGGAGAGGCCGCCGAAGAATCGACACTCGACGACTTGCGCCATGCGCTCGCTGTGTCGACGCAGCTCCTGGAGCGCGCGGTCGATGTCGAGGAGCTGCTCGGCCTGGTCCTCGATCGAGAGCAGGCTCTCGTCGAGCGAGAGCGGCGCCTCGCCGCCGCCGCGCTTCTCGGCCGTGCGCGCGCGCGCGAAGGACACGATGACCTGGCGCATGGCGCACGCGGTGACCGCGAGCAGATGGGCACGGTCCCGGACCTGCAGCCCCTCCTGGCGCGCCATCTTGAGGTACACCTCGTGCACGAGCGCCGTGGTGTCGAGAGTCAGCGCCCGCACGTGGCGGCTGAGCTGCCGGCGCGCGATACGGCGCAGGTCGTCGTAGACCAGGGGCACGAGACGATCCCAGGCGCCGCGATCCCCGTCGCGGTAGGCGGACAGGAGCTGGGTGATCTCGCCGGTATCGGCCATCTCCTGGGTAACTTTCTGGGTAACCGTTGGCAGCGGGCGCGGCGCCTCTTCGGCGCGCGCTCGCCAGTGGATGTTAGACCGTGACGCTCAGCGTCTGCGCAAACCGCCCCGCTGGCGTGGCCGCAGCCGGGGTAGGAACGCGGGCACACGGACCAGGTAGCGGCGGTATGGCTCGCCCAGCTCGGCCGCCAGTTGCCGCTCCTCGAGCGCGGACCAGACCACCACGTAGGCGCTGAGAACGGCAGCCAGCACCAGGTGGCCGACGGTCATGCTCGGTGTCGCCCACAGCCCGAGCAGCACTCCGAGCATCATGGGGTGGCGAACGAATCGGTAAGCGCCCTCGACCTGGAAGGACACCCGGCGGTAGGGGCGGTTCGCCCAGAAGCCCGCTACCTGGCGGAGCCCCGCGAGCTCGAAGTGGTCGATCCAGAAGGTCGCCCAGACCGCCAAGATCCAGCCGAAGGCGCACAGGCCAGCGAGAGCGGCGAACAGCCAAGGAGACTCGGTCTGCCAGACCGGCTCAGGCAGGGGTCTCCAGCCCCACACCAGGAACGCTAGCCAGGCCGCCGCCACCAGCAGCTCGGTGCTTCGGGTCGCCGGTTTCGGTGCCGCGCCGAAGGGGGCGAGTCTGGGGTGCAATGTCGCCATCGTCGCGCGCGCGACCGGTAGCGCCAGCAGGAGGCCGAGGTCAATGACCAGGGCTCGGAGCGGATCGACCTGCGGGCCGAGGTCGACGGTTCGTCCCGGCAACAGACCGACCACGAAGGCGACGAAGCACGAGAAGCTGACGACAAAGGCCAAATAAGCAAGGAGACCGTAGCCCAGGACCCCCGCTCGAAGCGCTGGACCGGGTGCCAGTTGGGAACGCTGGTCGGCGGGATCAGGAGGAATCGGAACTGCTCCTCGCGGGATGGAGGCCACTCCTTCGCGTCGTGGAGGTCAGGAAGGTCCAGTGAGGTACTACGCAGCGTGCGTTCCGCCTGCGCCAGAGCCCTTCGGCCCCAGCCACCTCACGGGCTGTTCTGAGGATGGCGGAGGCCGGCCGCCGGCAGACATCAGAGAGTCGGTCGGACCCCGGTCCTGGTAGTACAATGCTGAGCTCGCCAAGTTCGTCGGGAGGGGGCATGAGCTCGGTCGGGCAACTGGCTGGAGTCGACAGGGAGCTGTTCGAGCGCATGGTCGAGACGGCCTTCGTGGGCGTGCTCGTCGTCGATGCGAATGGCCGGGTGGTCTTCGCCAACCTGTCGCTCGCAACAATGCTCGGCTGGTCACCGGTCGAGCTGGAGGGCCGCCCTCTGACCGATCTCGTGGCGTCCGATGATGGGGAGGGCGATCCTCGCAGCCTGCGGCGCTTCCTGCGGAGTGAGCCTCACGCGGAGCGGCCAGCCACCCAGCTCGAGGGCCTGCACCGCGACGGCCGTCGCGTGCCGGTGGAGGTGTCCTTCAGGGAAGTGGAATCCGGCGGCCGGACCTTCTACGCCGGCTTTGTGCAGGATGTCGGCGAGCGTTTGCGCAGCGACGCTGAAGTGCGCCGCAGCCGATACCAGCTCCAGATCCTCACCGACGTAACACGAGCCGCACTGGACGCCGACCGGCTACAGCTCGCTCTCGACCGTATCGTGTCCTTCGTGCAGGAGACCTTCGATCTGGCCGCGGTGCACCTGGTTCGCGTCGAGGATGGCGGAGAGGAGTACATCCTGGCTGCCTCGGCCTGCGCACGCCAGACCGCTCCGGTGGGAGCGAGCTTCGAGCTGCGCCGCGGCGGGGTGGTCGGCCGAGCCCTGCGCCAGGGCCAGGCCCAGCTCGTGCTGGATACGCGCAGCGACCCCGACTACGTATCACTGCACCAGGAGGTGCGCTCTGAGCTGGTGGTGCCGATTCGCTATCACGGGCGCCTGCTGGGCGCGATCAACCTCGAGAGCGACGGTCCAGACGTGTTCACCACCGAGAACTGCGCTATCTTCGAGACCATCGCCGAGCAGGTGGCCGGCGCGGTACACCACGCCTCGGTTCAACGACGCCTCGCCGAGGCGCAGGCGGCACTTCAGGAGTCCCACCGGGCTTTGCGCCGGGCCAACCTGCGACTCGCGCGCCTGTCGCGCACCGACGATCTCACGCAGCTCAAGAATCGCCGCTCGTTCGACGAGGCGCTGCAACGCGAGTGGCGACGGGCGATTCGTTCCGGCCGACCGCTTTCGCTGCTCATCCTCGACCTCGACCACTTCAAAGACCTCAATGACTCCGCTGGCCACCAGGCCGGAGACGCGACGCTGCGCGCGGTCGCGGCGACCGTCCGCAGTTGGGCTCGTCGAGCGGGCGAGGTCGCTGCGCGCTATGGCGGAGACGAGCTGGCCGTGATCCTCCCCAGCACCGACGAGAGCGCAGCCCGCACCCTGGCGGAGCGACTGCGCGCAGCGGTGCAGGAGCTGAGCGCCATCCATCCAGCCACGGGTTGCGTCGTCACCGCCAGCATCGGCGTCGCTACCGCTAGGCCGGCTCCCGGCGGCGACCCCGAATCGCTGCTGTCGGCGGCCGACCAGGCGCTGTATCGCGCGAAGGCCGGCGGGCGAAACCGGGTCGAGCCCGGTCGTATGCCGCGACGGCTCGAGCAAGCTCGGGGGGCCTGACGAGTTACTGCCGTTCGCGCGCAGCAATCCCCGCGGGCCCGACCTCTCGGCCCACCCGCCCGGGGTGGGCTTGGGTCAATGCACCGCCCTGGTGTGCGAACCCTCTTCTTCGACCTCGAGACCGTGGCTGAGGATGAAGAAGTAGGCGGCGAAACGGTCCGATTCGGTCTCGCTGATGAGCTCGAAGAGGTGCTCGCCCTCCTCCTGCTCTCCGCGGTTCTCGACGTAAGCAACCCGCTCCGGGTCCACCGCCACTTCGCCGATCAACCGCTTGCCGCGGATGAGCTGCGCTACCAGGGTGGAAGCGTCATTGCCGAGCCACCAATGGAAGTCCTCGTCGTCGCACAGCAAGGCGTCGGGACTGCCAGCTCGGAGCACGCAGTTGGGGTGCTCCACGAGCCAGTTCCAAAAGGCCTCGAGCGAAAGGGTCGACATGGGAGGGGCAACGGTAGCAACGCCGGGCGGGTGGGTCCAGCAGTGGCCCATGGGCCCTAGCAGCCCGTGGTGAAACCCGCGTGAGGCTGCGCGCGGGGATCTGCGGCCGGTGGCAAGGCGTGGCCGACGAACGCGATGCGGTGCCATCGTGCAGGAGGCCCAACGCAGTCGGGTTCTCGAAACCCCCGCGCCCCAAGGGTGGGTGCAGGCAAGCTGCCCCGGGCAGCTTGCCTGCACCGACGTCGCCGCTGCGCGGCTCTGGTAGGGGGCGGCGTGGGGCCGTCTGCGGTGTTGCGCTCGCGAAGCGTGTGACCCAGCATC
>DATLFI010000404.1:0-4025 GCA_035524895.1 Thermoanaerobaculia bacterium
GAACATCGGCGCCTCGGCCGCCGCGAAGCGCGCACCCGCGCGCGACGCGGCGATCGTCAGGTAGCCGTCGCCGCGCGGGTCCTCGCGCTGCCAGGCGCCGAACGTCGCCATGAAGTGACGCGCCGGCAGCACCAGGCCGCCCGGCGCCATCGGCAGGTCGCCGACCGTCCACACCACGCGCAGCATCTGGTACGACAGCACTGGCGACGCTTCCGGCGCCTCGATCCACAACGACCCGAAAGGTCGATCGTGCCGCGCTCGCAGCGCGAGCTGGCGCATATAAGAGTCGAGCTCGGGAAAAAAGCGCGCCGCTGGCTGCTCACCCGGATCGGTGTGCAGCAGGTTCTTGGCCACCAGCGGCAGGTTGATCGGCAGGTGCTCGCCCTCGAGCGCCAGCGCGTTGCCCCAATCCCAGACCACGCGCGCTCGCTCCGCCGCGGTCGCAGCACTCGTCGGCTCGCGCTCGACTGCCGCGACCAGCTCGTCGACGCGCGCCCGCAGCCCGGGAGGGAGCTCTGCTGCGTGCGTCGCAGCCGCGAAGCAGGCCGCAACGAGGCCGAACGCCACCGACCTCCGCGGCGGCTGTCTCACCCTGCTCCGATGCGCCATCGCTTCCTTGCGTCTCCGCCGCATCTCTGGAGCCTCCCGCAGGCGAGGCTGGCCGTAGCGCCTCAGAAGACGATCACGCTCCGCGCGACCTCTCCCGTCTTCATCGCCGTGAAACCATCGTTGATCTGCTCCAGGCCGATGCGCGCCGAGATCAACGAGTCGAGGTCGAGGCGGCCGTCGAGGTAGAGATCGACGAAGCGCGGCATGTCGACGCGGAAGCGGTTCGAGCCCATCATCGAGCCCTGGATCTTGCGCTCCGGCAGGAAGGCGTGACCGGGCAGCTCGATCTTCTCGTTGACCGGGATCATGCCGATGATCGTCGCGGTGCCTCCGGGTCGCAGCATGAAGAAGCACTGCTCGGCGGTGGCCTTGGTGCCGATCGCCTCGAACGAGTAGTGCACGCCGCCCGAGGTCAGGTCCTTGATCGCGGCGACCGGGTCGAGCTCGCGCGCGTTGAGCGCGTCGGTGGCGCCCATCTTCTTCGCCAGCTCGAGCTTGCTCGGCACCACGTCGACCGCGATGATGCGCCCGGCCCCGGCGATGCGGGCGCCCTGGATCGCCGAAAGCCCGATGCCGCCGCAGCCGACCACCGCCACGGTCGAGCCGGGCTCCACGCGGGCGGTGTGGAACACAGCGCCGAGCCCGGTCACGACGGCGCAGCCG
The DNA here is from genome assembly GCA_035524895.1 of Thermoanaerobaculia bacterium. Taxonomy (GTDB): domain Bacteria; phylum Acidobacteriota; class Thermoanaerobaculia; order Multivoradales; family Multivoraceae; genus DATLFI01. The sequence goes on from DATLFI010000404.1 coordinate 1,273, forward strand.
AGCAGCGCCGCGCGGTCGAGCGGCATGTCCTCGCGCACCTTCACCAGCGCGTGCTCGTGCACCAGCATCTGCTCCGCGAACGACGACAGGTGCAGGAACTGCTGCATCGGCCCGCCGTTCTGCTTCAACCGCGGCTCCTCGCCCTTGCGGCGCGCGGTGTCGCCCTTGTTCGGGCAGATCGACAGGTGTCCGGTGAGACACGCCTCGCAGTTGCCGCAGTACACCGAGAGACACGTGATCACGTGGTCGCCCGGCTTCACGTACACCACCTGGTCGCCCACGGCTTCGACCACCCCAGCCGATTCGTGACCGAGCACCGCCGGCACCGGGTGCGGGTACTTGCCCTCCATGAAGTGGAGGTCGCTGTGACAGAGCCCCGCCACCGCGGTGCGGATCAGCACCTCGCGCGGACCGGGCTTGGAGATCTGGACGTCCTCGATGTGGAGAGGACCGGGAATGTCGCGAAGGACGGCGGCTTGCATGATGCCGGCGATCGTAACGGAGAACGCCGGCAGCCCGTCGCCTTACCTCGCTCGCACCGCGGGCGCCAGCGCCTCGACCCGCGGCTGCGTCTGCCCCGCGAGCACCTCGGCGAGACGCGTGCGCAGCGCGTGCGCGACGGTCTCGGCACTCGTCCAGTCGTCTTCGAGGATGCGCTGCCAGAGAGTCTTCGGCGCGGGATAGACGACCAGCGGCACGTCCTGCTCGGCGTCGATACCCGCCGCCTCCTTGGCCATGCTCACCGCCTCGTCGAGGCCGCCGAGACGATCGATCAGCCGGCGCCCGAGTGCGTCGGTGCCGCTCCAGATCCGACCCTTCGCAACCTCCTGCACCGCGGCCAGCTCGAGCCCGCGATGCTCGGCGACCGCGCGCGTGAAGTTGCCGTACACCGCGTCCATCCACGACAGCACCGCTTCGCGGTCCCCTTCGCCCCACGGACCGATGCCGAAGATGTCCGCGCGAGGCGCGGTCGACACCTGATCGAAGTTGGTACCGATCCACTCGAAGAAGCCCTCGAGCCCGAGCTTGCTGAACACCACGCCGATCGAGCCGGTGATGGTGGTCGGCCGTGCCACGATCCGGTCGGCAGCCATCGCCACCCAGTAGCCGCCCGAGCCGGCGACGTCAGACATCGACGCCACCACCGGCTTACCGCTCTCGCGCGCGCGGATCACCTCGCGCAGCACGACGTCGGAGCCGACCGCCGAGCCGCCAGGGCTGTTGATGCGGAACACGATCGCCTTCACCCGCGGGTCTTCGGCCGCTTCGCGCAGGTTCTTGGCCACCGCCGGCCCGGAGAACATCACCGTCCCGAAGAACGGCAGCGACGGCGCCAGAGACTCGGCGACGATCTGCCCCTCGCCGAACACCACCGCGATGCGGTCGCCGGAGACGGCGCGGGTCGAGCCCAGGGAACGCAGATATTTGGCAACAGTGACTCCCTCGTACTCCTCGACCGCGTCGGCGTCCTCGAAGGCGCTCTCCACCTGATCGACATAGCCGAGCTCGTCGACCAGCCCGGCCTCGACCAACTGCTCGCCCGAGGTCATGCCGCGAGCCATCAGCTCGTCGAGCGCCGCGGCGGTCACGCCACGCCGGTCCATCACGCGGGAACGAAACGCGCCGTCCATCGACTGGAGCACTGCCTCCAGAGCCTCGCGCATGTACGGGCTCATCTCGTAGTTCGCGAACATCTCGCCGGCGCTCTTGTACTCCTTGTACATGATCACTTCCGGCTCGACGTGCAACTTGTCGAGCGTGCCGCGCACGAACGGGCTCTCGGCCACCAGACCGTTGACGACCCCGGCGGTCTGCGGGTTGAGCCAGATGCGATCGCCGCCGGTCGCGAGGTAGTAGGTGAGGTCGTCGAGCATGTCGCTCTGCACGGTGGCGTACACCGGCTTCCCGGAATCGCGGAAGCGGTCGAGCTGTGCCACGATCTCCTCGGCGCTCGCCCAGCCGATGGCGGGGCCGTGAACCTGGAGTAACAACCCGGCCACCCGATCGTCGTCGGCCGCGGACTCCAACGCGCGCCGCAGCTCCCATAGCGACGGCGGCATATCGAAGCCGAAGATGCCGAGATCCATGATGGGTGGCGATTCGGTCATCGGCCCGGAGAGGCGCAGCTCGAGCACGCTGCCGCGCGCGATCTTCGGGGCCACGCCCTGCATGCTTCCCGCGAGACCGGCGAGGAACAGGAACACGGTCACGGCCGCACCCGCCATCAGGACGAGCACGAACAGGATGGCTGCGATCCAACAGCCGCGCCGCGAGCGGCGTGGTAGCGTCGATGGTGATGGCTGGGCGGGCTCGGTCATGGTCGATCTCTCCTTGGCTGCCGCAGGACCGCGGCAGTCGGTCGAGTCTATGGCCAACGCTGGCGACGTGCCGAGGAGCGCGGGCTCGTGAGCGAGGCGAAGACGGGCACCGAGCCGCCCAGCGCGGCGGACGCCCGCTCCGCTCGACGCCGCAGGCTGCTGATCCCTCCCGTAGCAGCCCGTGGTGAAACCCGCGTGAGGCTGCGCGCGGGGATCTGCGGCCGCTGGCAAGGCGCGGCCGACGAACGCGATGCGGTGACATCGTGCAGGAGGCCCAACGCAGTCGGGGTCTCGAACCCCCGCGCCCCAAGGGTGGGTGCAGGCAAGCTGCCCCGGGCAGCTTGCCTGCACCGACGTCGCCGCTGCGCGGCTCTGGTAGGGGGCGGCGTGGGGCCGTCTGCGGTGTTGCGCTCGCGAAGCGTGTGACCCAGCATC
>DATLFI010000405.1:0-2778 GCA_035524895.1 Thermoanaerobaculia bacterium
CCACGATCGGTCCGCCGAGCGAGAACTGCGCCCACTCGCGGTCCTCCTCGAACCGGGAGTCGCTGACCGTCTCGCGGTCGCTGGTCATACCCTCGGTCTGGACCTGGTAGCCGACAAGACCCTTGAACTGGTTCGTGCCCGACTTGCTGATCGTGTTCATGGTGAAGCCACCCGAGCGATTGAATCCGGTCGCGTTGGCCCCGCCCTTGACGACTGCGATCTGGTCGATGTCGTGGGAGGACGGCTCCGTCGACAGCACGCCGAACAGCGGCAGCGTCACGTTGACACCGTCGAACTGATAGGAGTTGTCCTGACCGCTGCCGCCGGCGCTGGGCCCGCGCACCTGTTCCTCGGAGTACTGGACACCCGGGATCAGCTTGACCAGATCGCGGTACTGCTGCCCGACCGGCAGCATGTCGATCGCCTGCTGGTCGATGGAGGCCTTCAGCTCCGTCGAAGACACGTCGATCAACGGTGCCGTCGACACCACCTGCATCGTTTCGGCGACTGCTTCGGCGGTGAGCTGCACGTCGATTCGGTCGTCCTGCTGCAACCGCACCGCGACCGCACGCGTCTGGGTCGGCATCCCCTCGAGCGTGAAGGTGAGCGTGTAGTTGCCTGGCGGCAAGCCGGGCAACCGGTACTCACCATTGGCGCCGGTCATGGTGGCGCGCGGCCGCGGCAACACGTCGCCGGATGCCTCGACCGTCACCCCCGGAAGCGCTTCGCCTCCGGTCGTGGTGACTCGGCCAGACACCGAGCCGCTCTGCTGCGCTAGCGAGGGCAGGGCCAGAAGGATGGCGGCGGCAAAGCCCCAGAGGACGATTCTCGAGATGCGTTGGATCATGGCTTCTCCTGGTTTCCCTGGTCGACGTTTCCCTGGTCGACTGACTGTCCTGTCGCTCGGCGGCCTCGAGCAGGCTCGGGGCAGCTATTTGGGTCGGTGAGCGGGAAGCTCGTGGCTGGCTCGGCGGTGCCAGGACCAAGGCCCCGAACCCACCTCATCAGTCAGCGACGGCAAGTACCCGTCGGATCGACGAGTTGAACCACCACAGGAGCCCGGCACTCCCCGCCTCGACTCGAACTAGCGGGAGGCTAACAGAGGCGCACGTGCCGCGCCAATCCGCCGAGCAGCCCGTGGTGAAACCCGCGTGAGGCTGCGCGCGGATATCTGCGGCCGCTGGCAAGGCGTGGCCGACGAACGCGATGCGGTGCCATCGTGCAGGAGGCCCAACGCAGCCAGCGGCCACAAACCCCCGCGCCCCAAGCGGTTGGTGTTCACTCGAGCGCTATTCCGGCAAACAGCCGCTCGCTGCGCATCAGGTCTCGCACCTCGGCGTCGGCGTTCCTCCAAGCCTCGGCGACCCGCTGCTCGCGATCGCTCTCGCCCAAGAGGACGCTCACCTGCGCGCGTTTGAACAGCGCCATCGCCCGGGCCGGGTGTCCTGGCGGCACCCGGTCGAGCGCATCGCGAGCCTCGACGAAACGCCGCTCCGCCAGGTACAGCACGCCGAGCTCCAGGTCGTGCGCGAAGGAATCGCCCTGCAGATCGCGCGCGCGTTCGAAGGCGTCGCGAGCGAGCGCAGTGTCGCCGCGGGTCATGCCCAGCTCACCAGCCAGAACCAGAAGGCGCGGCGACGGTGCGGTCGCGAGCGCCATCGCCTGCTCGACGAGATCAGCCGCCTCGTCGAGTCTGCCCTGACGAGCTCGAATCTCCGCCAGAGCCTCGAGCGTCGGCAGGCGGTCTGGCGAGGTGGCAAGCACCTCGGTGAGCAACCGCTCGGCGTCCGCGAGCCGCCCGGCGCGCAGGTAGTGCAATCCCAGGTAGTGGCTTATGTCGGGCGAGTCGAGCGCAAGGGCGCGAGCTCGCTCGAAGGACTGCTCCGCCAGCTCCGTTTGACCGAGGACCGAGCGCGCCACGGCCAGTCGCAAGTGCACCGTGACGTTGCCGGGATCCGCGCGGGTCAGCCGCTCGAGCACCGGCACCGCCTCGCCGTACCGGTGCTGCAGGAACAGTCCCGAGCCCAGGTCGAGATCGGCGAAGAGATGCACCATCTCGCGCGGGGCCGGTCCGTCCCGGCGTTGCGCTGGCGAAGTCTCCCCCGAGGTGTAGCCGAGAGCGGCGAGCCTTGCTCGAGTGTCCTCGTCGACCCGTCGCTCCCCGTCCGAGCGACCCGGCACCGCGTACTCCTGAAGCTCCTGAAGGCCTGCCAACACTCCCGCATCCAGCTCGACCTCGCCAGCCAGGTCGCGCGTCTCGCGCGGGTCCACGGCCAGGTCGTAGACCTCCAACCGGCCCGCCCAGATCGCCTTGAAGCTGCCAGCGACCGCCATCACCTGCGGCTGCCAGCCGTACTCCAGGAAGGGCTTCATCCCTTCGGCGAACACCGTCTCGGCGTTTCCATCGAGAAGGCCGCCGGGCCCGGGCGGGTGTGGCTGGGTCGCGCTACCCACGCTGGCCCATCCCAGGATGGTGTCGTAGACGCGCCGGATGCTCACCGGCTCGGCCACGACACGGCCCTTAGCGAGGTCGCTGCCTGCGATCACCAGCGGCACGCGCATCACGCCCTGGTACAGCAAGTTGCCGTGGAACGTCTCGCCGTGATCTCCCAGACCTTCGCCGTGATCCCCGACCACCAGAATCCTCCACGGCCGGTCGGCCGCGCGCGTCTCGAACGCCGCCACGAGACGACCCAGTTGGGAATCCATATACGCGATCTCGCCGAGGTAGGGGTTGCCCGCATAGCTACTGCGGAACGGCTCCGGCGGATCGTAGGG
>DATLFI010000406.1:0-45912 GCA_035524895.1 Thermoanaerobaculia bacterium
GGAGATGGTGATGCCGGGCGACAACGTGAACTTGGAGGTGGAGCTCATCGCGCCGATCGCGATGGAGAAGGGCGTGCGGTTCGCGATCCGCGAGGGCGGGCGCACCGTCGGCGCCGGCACCGTCACCGAGATCCTCGAGTAGCAGCTCCCAACCGCCCCCAGCGCGAGCCGCCTCGGGCGGATCGGGCGCCCCGGGCACGAGAAAGTCATGGTCAACGAAAAGATCCGCATTCGCCTCAAGGCATTCGACTACCGCATCCTCGACACCTCGGCGCACGAGATCGTGGATACTGCGCGCCGCACGGGCGCACGGGTGGTCGGGCCGATTCCTCTGCCGACGCACATCGAGAAGTTCACGGTCAACCGCTCGCCGCACGTCGACAAGAAGTCCCGAGAGCAGTTCGAGATCCGCACGCACAAGCGACTGCTCGACATCTTCGGCCCGACATCGCAGACGGTCGACGCACTGATGAAGCTCGAGCTGCCCGCGGGCGTGGATGTCGAGATCAAGGCCTTCGGCAAGTAGGGCCACAGGCTGTGCGGGTGGTCGAGTGGGTATAGGCGCAAGTAGGCAGGGACAAGTGGCAGGAATCAGTAGACAGGGATCCGACACGGCGATCCACCGGAGCTGAAGGACATGGACGGGATCCTGGGTAAGAAGCTCGGAATGAGCCAGATCTACGCCGTAGACGGCCGCGTGATACCGGTGACGGTGCTCCAGGCCGGCCCGTGCGTGGTAGTGCAGCGGAAGACTACGGCCAAGGACGGCTACGAGGCAGTGCAGCTGGGCTTCGTCGAGGCGAAGGGGCCGCGCAAGGTCACCAAGGCTCGCCGCGGGCATTTCCAGAAGGCGGGAGTCGAGCCGGTGCGCACGCTCGCGGAGTTTCGGCTCGACGGCGACGAGGGGCCGCAAGCTGGCGAGCGGGTCCAAGTCTCGATCTTCCAGGTGGACGACATCGTGAACGTGGTCGGTACCAGCAAGGGCAAGGGTTTCCAGGGCGTCATCAAGCGCCACGGGTTCAGGGGCGGCCGGGCGTCGCATGGATCGATGTTCCACCGCGCCCCCGGCTCGATCGGCTCATCGGCGGCTCCGTCGCGAGTGTTTCCGGGCCTTCGGGCACCTGGCCATCAGGGCGCGAGCCGAGTGACGGTGAAGAACCTCCAGGTGGTGCGCATCGTCGAAGCCGAGAACCTGATCCTGGTTCGTGGCGCGGTGCCGGGAGCGCGCAACAGCTACGTGCAGATCCGCAAGGTGCGACGGGGTGGCAAGTCATGAAGGTGTCAGTCAGGAACCTCGAGAACAAGTCGGTCGGCGAGATCGAGCTGCCGGAGGCCGTGTTCGCCTATCCGTACAAGGAGCACCTGGTGCACCTGGCGGTAGTTTCGATCCGGGCTGCGCAGCGCTCCGGCACGCACAAGACCAAGGGTCGTCACGAGGTCTCGGGATCGGGCAAGAAGCTGTGGAAGCAGAAGGGCACCGGCCGGGCCCGCGTCGGCAGCCGGCGGACTCCGTTGTGGCGCAAGGGTGGCACGGTGCACGGTCCGCAGCCCCGAAGCTATGCCAACGGTCTGAGCGCCGGGGAGAAGCGCAACGCCTTGAAGTCCGCCCTGTCACGCAAGGTGGCCGAGTCGCGTCTCGTGGTGCTGGAGAGCTTCGAGCTGGCGGACCACCGTACTCGCGAGCTCGAGCGGGCGCTGACGGGCCTGGGCGTCGCCGGCAAGACGCTGCTGGTCGACGACTGGGGCAACGACAAGCTGCGTCTGGCGTCGCGCAACAACCCTCGGCTCAAGAGCGTGGACGCGCTGGGCGTCAACGTGTACGACGTCGTCGATCGCGGGTACCTGGTGCTGAGTCGGGACGCGCTGGACCGTCTGGTCCAGGTGCTCAGCAAGTGAGGAGGTCGTCGTGAGGATTCAGGATGTCATCCGCCGGCCACTCATCACCGAGAAGTCGACGATCCAGCGCGAAGAGAAGAACGTCGTGGCGTTCGAGGTCGATCGCAGGGCGACCAAGATCGACGTCAAGCGCGCTGTCGAGACCCAGTTCAAGAAGAACAACGTGAAGGTGGAGGACGTGCGGATCGCCAACGTACGCGGCAAGTTTCGCCGTCAAGGCCGGACCTTCGGCAGGCGACCGAATTGGAAGAAAGCCTTCGTCCGTCTGAGCGAGGGGCAGATAGACCTGTTCGAGGGCTGACCGACACCGAGTCCGCTCTCGAGCTCTCCGCACCCGCCCCGCCTTTTCCGTCATTCACCGTTCACCAAGGATCCAGCGTCATGGCCATCAAGCAACGAAAGCCGACCAACGCGGCGAGCAGGTTCCAGGAGTACGCGAGCTTCGACGAGATCACGCGCTCCAGCCCGCACAAGGCGCTGACCGAGGGCAAGAGTCGGATCAGTGGTCGCAACAACCAGGGTCAGCAGACGATCTGGTTCCGCGGCGGCGGCCACAAGCGGCGCTACCGGATCATCGATTTCCGTCGCGACAAGCACGGCGTGCCGGCCACCGTGGCGAGCATCGAGTACGACCCGAACCGCAGCGCGCGAATCGCTCTGCTGCACTACGCCGACGGCGAGAAGCGTTACATCCTGGCGCCCCTCGCGCTCTCCGTGGGCAGCAAGCTCCAAGCGGGTCAGGACGCGGAGATCAACGTCGGGAACGCCCTACCGCTGCGCAAGATCCCCCTCGGCACCATGATCCACAACATCGAGCTCAAGATCGGCCGGGGCGGCCAGCTCGCTCGCAGTGCCGGAGCCGCGGCGCAGTTGATGGCCAAGGAGGGCTCCTTCGCGCAGATCCGGCTTCCGTCGGGCGAAGTGCGCAAGGTGCACCTGGACTGCTACGCCACGATCGGCCAGATCGGCAACGTCGACCACGCCAACATCTCGGCCGGCAAGGCGGGACGCACGCGCTGGAAGGGTCGCCGGCCGCACAACCGGGGCGTCGTCATGAACCCGGTCGACCATCCGATGGGCGGCGGCGAGGGCAAGTCGAGCGGCGGCAGGCACCCCACCACTCCCTGGGGCACGCCGACCAAGGGCTACAAGACCCGTCGGAACAAGCGGACCCTGTCGATGATCATCAGGCGACGAAAAGCCAAAAAGTAGCTGGCGAGCCGGAAGGAATCACTGTCATGTCACGATCTCTCAAGAAGGGCTTCTTCGTCGACCACCACCTGCAGGACAAGGTCGCCGCACAGCGCGCGACCGGCGACGCTCGGGTCATCAAGACCTGGTCCCGTCGCTCCACGATCATCCCCGAGATGGTCGGATTGACGATTGCGGTGCACAACGGCCAGAAGTTCATACCTGTCTACGTGAGCGAGAACATGGTCGGTCACAAGCTCGGCGAGTTCGCGCAGACGCGCACGTTCCGCGGGCACTCTGGAGAGAAGAAGGAACGGACCGCGCGTCCCCGTTGAGGGGCCAGGGCTCGAAGGATTGATCCGAGGAAGCGGTTCTAGGCGTAGGAAGGCGAAGCGAAATGGAGTACAAGGCAACCTTGCGTTATCTGCGCGGCAGCGCCCAGAAGGTGCGGCTGGTGGCGGACCTGATTCGTGGCCGCAACGTGCAGGACGCGGTGAACGTGCTGCAGGTCACCAACAAACATGCCGCTCGGCCGATGGAGAAGGCGCTGCGTTCCGCGTTGGCCAATGCCGAGAATCGTGAGGAAGGTGTCGATGTGGATCGCTTGTTCGTGCGGGAGATCTTCGTCGACGGCGGTCCTTCGATGAAGAGGCTCCGGCCAGCCCCGCAAGGGCGGGCGTTCAGGGTGCTCAAGCGGCAGAGTCACATCACGATCAAGCTGGGCTTGCGATCGGAAGACGGCGGGACCGGTTCGGGTGGGCGCCGGAGCGCCAAGGCCTGATTCGGACGGAAGGACCGCAAAGGGGTAAAGACTGTGGGTCAGAAGACACATCCTTACGGGTTCCGGCTCATCTACAACAAGAGCTGGCATTCCCGGTGGTACGGTGACCGGGACTACGCAAAGACGCTGCACGCGGACCTCCAGCTCCGCCAGCGCCTGAAGAAGCGCCTGTCCCATGCCGGCGTGAGCGAGGTGGACGTCGAGCGTGCTGCCGACCGGCTGCGGGTCACCATCTACACGTCGCGGCCCGGCATCATCATCGGACGCAAGGGCGCCGAGGTCGACAAGCTCCGGGACGAGCTGACGCGGAGGATGGGCCAGGACGTCCATATCAACATCCAGGAGATCCAGAGGCCCGAGCTCGACTCGCAGCTCGTGGCCGAGTCGATCGCCAACCAGCTGCTCCGACGGGTGGCTTTCAGGCGAGCGATGAAGAAAGCCATGGAGTCGGCCTTCCGCTTCGGAGCAAAGGGCGTCAAGATCATGGTTTCCGGCCGCCTCGGTGGCGCCGAGATCGCACGGTCGGAGTGGTACCAGGAGGGCCGGTTGCCCCTCCACACCCTCAAGGCGGATATCGACTACGGGTTCGCCGAGTCGCAGACCAACTTCGGGGTGATCGGCGTCAAGGTGTGGATCTACAAGGGTGATCTGTCGCGCGAGAAGGGACACCGGTCCGCAGCCTGATCCCTCGAGGCAGTAGTGGCCGTGGCAGCGGGATGTCCGCAAGCCGCCGCGTCGACGAGATTCGAACGAGAGCGTCAGACAGGAATACAGCGTCATGTTGATGCCGAAGAAGGTCAAGTATCGCAAGCAGCAGCGCGGCCGTCGCGCTGGACCTGCCAAGGGCGGCGCGTTCGTGGCGTTCGGCGATTACGGTTTGCAGGCGCTCGAGTCCGGGTGGGTGACCGCGCGCCAGATCGAAGCCGCTCGTGTCGCGATCACGCGCCACATCAAGAGGGTGGGGAAGGTCTGGATCCGGGTGTTCCCGGACAAGCCGTACACCAAGAAGCCGCTCGAGACCCGCATGGGCAAGGGCAAGGGGCCCCCCGAGGGCTGGGTCGCCGTGGTGCGTCCGGGCAGGATCCTGTACGAGATCGAGGGCGTGCCTCTCGAGACTGCGCGGGAGGCGATGCAGCTCGCGGCCCATAAGTTGTCCATCAAGACGCGCTTCGCCGGACGGCACGGGTCCTCGGAGGTGCAGCCATGAAGAAGACCACGGAGCTCAAGCAGCTGCGGGATCTGTCGGCAGAGGAGTTGCGAGACCGCGAGACGGATCTTGCGGAGCGACTTTTCACCTATCGGGTCCAGAAGGTGATCGGGCAGCTCGAGAAGCCATCGAAGGTTCGTGACGCAAAGCGCGGCATGGCGCGCGTACTGACGGTGTTGAGCGAGAAGGAGCGCGCTAGATGAGCGAGAAAGTAGAGAACGGTCCGTCGCAGGCACAGCCAGCCGAGGGGACCGTGGCGCGTGGTCGCCGACAGGTCAAGGTAGGCACCGTGGTCAGCGCAAAGATGCAGAAGACGGTCGTCGTGACGGTCGATCGGCCGGTGATGCATCGGCTCTACCAGCGGTCGTTGAAGCGCTCGTCGCGCTTCATGGCGCATGACGAGGAGAACTCTTGCCGCGAGGGCGACCTGGTCGAGCTGCAGTCGACGCGTCCGCTGTCGCGAGGCAAGCGTTGGAAGGTGAGCAAGATCCTGAAGCGGGCCGAGGGCTGAGAACCGGGCGTTCGGAGCGGGTAGAGGGCAAACAGCGATGATCCAAATGGGTACGATCCTGGAGGTGGCCGACAACTCGGGCGCCAAGAAGATCGCCTGTATTCACCTGCGGGGCGGCTCCGCTGGGCAGTACGGCCATCTTGGCGACGTGATCACCGCCTCCGTGAAGGAGGCGACCCCGGACGGCACCGTCAAGAAGGGTCAAGTGGTGAAGGCGGTGATCGTGCGGACGCGCAAGGAGAGCCGGCGCAAGGACGGCAGCTACATCCGCTTCGACAACAATGCCGCGGTGCTGATCAACGACGCGCGAGAGCCGATCGGCACCCGAGTTTTCGGACCGGTCGCGCGGGAGCTTCGCGAGAAGCGCTTCATGCGCATCGTGTCGCTGGCTCCGGAAGTGCTGTGATTCGAAGCCGCGAGGCTCGAGAAGGCCAAGTGAGATTGCGATGAAGAAGCTCAAGATCAAGAAGGGCGACCGTGTGCTGGTGATTTCCGGCCGCGACCGCGGCACGACGGGGAAGGTCCTGCGCGTGCTGCCGGAGCGCAACCGCGCGATCGTCGAAGGCGTGAACATGATCAAGCGCCACACCCGGCCGAACCCCCAACGGCAGGTGCAGGGCGGCATTCTGGAGCGCGAGGCGCCGATCGCGGTGCCGAACCTGATGCTCCTCTGCCCGGAGACCGGCAAGCCGACGCGCGTGGGTCGGAAGCGTCTCGAGGACGGTCGCGGCGTTCGCGTCAGCAAGAAGAGCGGCTCGGTGATCTCCTGAGGACGGCGACGATGGCCAAGAAGAAGAAGGAACAACCACGTCGACCGCCCGCCGGCAACGGCGCCAGCGGCTATCGTCCGCGTCTCGAACTGGCGTATCAGGAGCGGGTTCGGCCGCGCTTGATGGAGGAGTTCGGGCTGCAGAACCCGATGCAGGTGCCGCGCCTGGACAAGATCGTGCTCAACATGGGCCTGGGCGAGGCGAGCCGCAACATCAAGATCCTGGAGACCGCGATCGAGGAGCTCGCCGTGATCGCGGGGCAGAGGCCGGTGATGACGCGCGCGCGGAAGTCCATAGCAGCCTTCAAGCTTCGCGAAGGATTGCCGATCGGCTGTCGCGTAACGCTGCGTCGCCAGAACATGTGGCACTTCTTCGACCGCCTGGTCAACGTCGCGCTTCCCCGGGTGCGCGACTTCCGCGGGGTTCCCACCCGCAGCTTCGACGGGCGCGGCAGCTACACGCTGGGCATCCGCGACCACCTCATCTTTCCCGAGGTCGACGCCTCGAAGACCGACGCCGTCAAAGGCATGAACATCACGATCGTCACCACCGCGGCCAACGACGAGCAGGCGCTTCTCCTGCTGCGCGAGCTCGGGATGCCGTTCGTCCGCCGCGCCTGAGCGGCAGCGAGAGAGTGACTTCCATGAGCATGACCGACCCCATCGCCGACCTTCTCACGCGCATCCGCAACGCGCTGATCGCCAAGCACGACCGGCTCGAGCTGCCGAGCTCGCAGCTGAAGGTGAACCTGTGCAAGCTGCTCGAGCGCGAGGGCTTCATCAAGGGATTCCGCGTGCACGACAGGCCGCCGGCCAAGGCGATCGAGATCTTCCTCCACTACGACCGGGAAGGCGCACCGGCGATCACGAGCCTGCGCCGAGTGAGCAAGCCCGGGCGCCGCGTCTACCGCGGCGCCGAGGAGATCAAGCCGGTGCTCAATGGCATCGGCGTCGCGATCGTGTCCACCCCCCAGGGGCTGTTGACCGACACCGAGGCCAGGCAGCGACGGGTCGGCGGCGAGGTGATGTGCGAGATCTACTGAGCCGCCATCTGGTGGACGACGGGCACCGAGTGCACTGAGCAGGACTGAGCAGGAGCTGGAGATGTCACGGATTGGACGCATGCCGCTGCAGGTACCGAAGGGGACCAAGGTGGAAGTCTCGGACGCGGCGGTCACCATAGAGGGGCCCAAGGGCAAGGTCCGTCAGCCGCTTCTCGACGGTATCGATGTGGTCGTTGACGGCCAGACGGTGCAGGTGAGCCGCAACGGTGACGCCGGCCCGGAGCGATCGCGCCACGGTCTGCTGCGAGCCTTGCTGGCCAACGCGGTGCGTGGGGTGAGCGAAGGCTTCCAGAAGGAGCTGCAGGTGGTCGGCGTCGGCTACCGCGGCGAGGTGAAGGGCAGCGAGCTCCACCTGTCGCTCGGCTACTCGCATCCGGTGGTGTTTCCGGTACCGGCGGGGATCGAAGTCGAGATCGACAAGCAGAACAAGGTCACGGTGCGCGGCGCCGACCGGCAGCAGGTCGGGCAGGTGGCGGCCGAGATCCGAGGCCTCAGGCCGCCCGACGCCTACAAGGGGAAGGGCATCCGGTACATGGGCGAAGTGTTGCGTCTCAAGGAAGGCAAGTCGGGAGCTGGCGGCAAGTCGTGACGAGGATGGGTCCGCGATGAGCAATCTCAACCGCAAGAAGATCGAAGACAAGCGCTCCCGGCATCGGCGAGCCCGCATGCGTATTCGCCAGCGGGTCCGCGGCACCGAGGTGCGACCGCGGCTGTGCGTCCACAAGAGCCTGCGTTACGTCTACGCCCAAGTCGTCAACGACCTGACCGGCCAGACGCTGGTTCAGGCATCGTCGCTGGAAAGCGACATCCGCGGCAACGTCGAGGGCGGGGCCAAGACCAAAGCCGCGGCTCGCTTGGTGGGCGCGAAGCTGGCCGAGCGAGCCAAGGCCAAGGGCATCGAGCAGGTGGTGTTCGACCGCGGTGGCTACGTATACCACGGCCGGGTGAAGGAATTGGCCGAAGGAGCGCGCGAGGCGGGACTGGACTTTTAGATTTCTAGACTTCTAGACCCCCTAGGGCGTCGGCGTCCTTGGCGTGGACTCGATGCCGAGGTGATCGACAGGTCCCAGCGTGTGGAATCGACGGGAAAGGAACTCAAGTGGCAAGAGACGTACAGCTCGAGGGTGATTTCTTCGAGCAAGTGGTCCATATCAATCGGGTGACCAAGGTGGTCAAGGGCGGCAAGAACTTCTCGTTCTCCGCGCTGGTGGTGATCGGAGATGGCAACGGCCGGGTCGGCTACGGCTCCGGAAAGGCGAAGGAGGTTCCGGTCGCGATCCGCAAGGGCATCGAGATCGCCAAGAAGAACCTGGTCCAGGTTCCGGTGGTGGGCACGTCCATACCCCACGAGACCATCGGCGTCTTTGGCGCCGGTCGCGTGCTGCTCAAGCCGGCATCCGAGGGCACCGGAGTGATCGCCGGCGGTCCCGTTCGCGCCGTGATCGAGTGTGCCGGCATCCAGGACATCCTCACCAAGTCCCTCGGCACGACCAATCCGCAGAACGTGGTCAAGGCCACGTTCATAGCGTTGAGCCAGCTGCGAACGCGCGCCCAGGCACGCAGGCTTCGCGGGCTGTCGGATACCGACGATCAGACGGCAGTTGCTCCGCGTGCCGAGGCCACCGTGCGGGAGGCATCGCCGTGACGACCGAGCGCCGGATCAGGATCCAGCAGGTCCGCAGCCCGATCGGCTGCCCGCCAAAGCAGCACGAGGCGTTGCGCAGCTTGGGTCTTCGGCGGATTCGCCACGTGGTCGAGCGTGAGGACAGCCCGGCAGTGCGTGGCGTGGTGGCGAAGATCCCTCACCTGGTGCAGATCATCGAGGAACAGTCATGAAGCTCCATGAATTGAAGCCAGCAGTGGGAAGTCGCGAGGCAAGGCGACGGGTGGGCCGCGGCCCCGGGTCTGGCCTCGGCAAGACTGCCGGCCGCGGGCACAACGGCCAGAAGTCGCGCGCGGGCTACAGCTCGCGGCCGGGCTTCGAGGGCGGTCAGATGCCGCTCGTGCGTCGCGTGCCCAAGCGCGGCTTCAACAACATCTTCCGCGTCGAGTACGCCGTGATCAACGTCGGCGACCTCGAGGGATTCGAAGGCGTAGTGGGTCCGCGCGAGCTCGAGTCCAAGGGGAAGGTCCGCAAGGGGCGGCCGGTGAAGGTTCTTGGCGGCGGCGAGCTCACCGGACAGCTCACCGTGCAGGCTCAGAAGTTCTCCGCCGAGGCACGTCGCAAGATCGAGGCCGCTGGAGGCCGCTGCCAGGAGCTCGACTAGGTGATTCTCGACAGCTTCCGCAACATTTTCGCGATCCCGGATCTCCGGAGGCGCGTCCTCTTCATGCTGGGGATGCTGGCGGTGTTCCGGGTGGGGTGCTACATCCCGACGCCGGGGGTGGACCCGCGCGCTCTGCTCGAGTTCATGGAGCAGATGCAGGGCACCATCCTGGGCTTCGTGAACACGTTCACGGGCGGCAGCCTCGGCCGCGCGGCGGTGTTCTCGCTGGGGATCATGCCCTACATCACCGCGTCGATCATCTTGCAGCTCCTGACCGTGGTGTGGCCGTACCTCGAGAAGCTGTCGAAAGAGGGCGAGCTCGGACGCAAGAAGATCACGCAGTACACGCGCTACGGCACAGTGGTCATCTCGCTCGTCCAGTCGTTCGTCATCTCGATGTACCTGCAGCAGCTGACGACCCCGGGCGGCGCGCAGCTGGTTCCGGAGCCGGGCGCCGGCTTCGTGCTGACCACGATGCTCTCTTTGACCACGGGCTGCGCGTTCGTGATGTGGCTCGGCGAGCAGATCAGCGAGCGAGGTATCGGGAACGGCATCTCCCTGATCATCTTCGCCGGCATCGTCGCGGAGCTCCCGGGAGCGATTGCGGGCACCGTGCGTCAGGTGCAGACGGGTCAGATGTCGGTCCTCAAGATCCTCCTGCTGCTGGTCTTCATGGTCGCGGTGGTGGCGTTCATCGTCTACATGGAACGCGCGCAGCGGCGCATTCCGGTGCAGTACGCCAAGCGCGTCGTGGGACGCCGGATGTACGGTGGCCAGAGCACCTACCTGCCGCTTCGCATCAACACCGGCGGCGTCATCCCCGTGATCTTCGCGAGCTCGATCGTCACCGTGCCGGCGACTGTGGCGGGCATGTTCGAGCAGCCCTGGCTGCAACGGATTTCCGACGCCATCCAGTGGGGGGAGCCTGTCTACTACCTGCTGTACGTCGCCGCGATCGTCTTCTTCAGCTACTTCTACGTCTCGATCATCTTCAATCCGCAGGACTTGGCAGAGAACATGCGGAAGTACGGCGGCTTCATTCCAGGCATCCGCTCGGGACGGCGCACCGCCGAGTACATCGATCGCATTCTCACCCGCCTGACCCTCGTCGGAGCGGTCTACCTGTCTGCGGTATCGGTTCTGCCGGAGTTCCTCATCTCCGGATTCAACGTGGCCGGGATTCCGTTCTTCGGAGACGACCTGGACCGCTTCATGCCGCTGTGGGTCACGGAAGGCATGGGCGTGCAGTTCTTCTTCGGGGGCACCTCGTTGCTCATCGTCGTCGGCGTTGCGATGGACACCCTCCAACAGATCGAGAGCCAGCTCGTGATGCGCAACTACGAAGGGTTCATGAAGCGCGGGAGGATCCGTGGGCGCCGCGGGTAACGGCGAGCTGCGGGTGGTGATGCTCGGGGCTCCTGGCTGCGGCAAGGGCACCCAGGCGGAGCGCTTGGCGGCGGCCTATGGCATTCCGGCGATCTCGACCGGCGAGATGCTGCGTGCCGCCGTCGCCGCGGGCAGCGAGCTCGGGCGCAAAGTCCAATCGGTGATGGCGCAGGGCGCGCTGGTCGACGACGAGCTGATGGCCGAGGTCGTCCGCGAACGGCTGGCCCATGGCGATGCGGCGCGAGGCTTCCTGCTCGACGGCTACCCTAGGACGGCTGCGCAGGCGGGGACGCTGGAGGAGGTGATCCGCGACGCGGGCAAGTCCCTCGACCATGTGCTCTACCTCGACGTGCCCGAGGACGTCCTGGTCGAGCGCGCCCTCGGCCGGGGTCGGGCTGACGACACTGCGGCCGTGGTGCGCGAGCGCCTGCGCGTCTACCGCGACAGCACCGAGCCGCTAGTGGAGCACTATCGGCATCGCGGCCTGCTTCGGACAGTCCGCGGCGACCAGTCGGTGGACGCCGTGGCGGCCGAGCTGCAGCGAGTCATTGACGGCAAGGGCTCGGGGCAGGCGGAGACGGTCCGATGATCGTGCGCAAGACCAGGGGCGAGCTGGACCTGATGGACGAGGCCAACCGCATCGTCCATCAGGTGCTGGACATCCTGGAGCAGGAGGTCGCCCCGGGGATCAGCACCCGGGAGCTCGACCGCATCGCGGAGGGCCATATTCGCGCAGCGGGGGCGGCCCCTGCGTTCCTCGGCTACAACGGGTTTCCAGCGACGCTTTGCACCTCGGTCAACGACGTGATCATTCATGGCATCCCGAATGACATGCCGCTCCGAGAAGGGGATATCATAGGGATCGATTGTGGCGTGCTGCATCTCGGGTACTATGGGGATGCGGCCCGCACCTTCGCGGTGGGCAGGGTCCAGCCACCGGCCGGCCGTCTGCTCGACGTCACGCGTCGAGCACTGGAGGCGGCAGTCGGTCAGGTACGCCCGGGCGGAAGGCTCTCCGACATCGGCCATGCCGTGCAAGGTGTGGTCGAAGAGGCGGGCTTCTCGGTCGTGCGGGAGTTCGTGGGTCACGGCGTGGGCACCTCACTCCACGAAGATCCGCAGATTCCGAACTACGGCGAGCCTGGGAGGGGCATCAAGCTCCGGCCGGGCATGGTGCTCGCGATCGAGCCCATGGTCAACGCCGGAGACCCGGAAGTGCGGATGGACGAGGATGGGTGGACCGCGCGTACGGTGGACGGTTCTTTGTCGGCGCACTTCGAATACTCGGTCGCGGTGACCGAGGCCGGCGCTCGGGTGCTGGGTGTCGAGGCGATGCGCTCGGCGGCCACTGCCTGAGGCGCCGAAGCGCCGAGGAAGAGGAAGCAAGTTTGTCGAAGAAAGAAGAGGCGATCGAGGTCGAGGCGACGGTGATCGAGACTTTGCCGAACGCGATGTTCAAGGTCGAGCTCGAGAACAAGCACCAGGCGCTGGCTCATATCTCGGGGAAGATGCGCAAGCACTTCATACGGATCCTGCCGGGCGACAAGGTGCTGGTCGAGCTGTCCCCCTACGACCCCAACCGAGGCCGGATCGTGTACCGGCTTCGGACCTGAGGGTTTGAGCCCATAGCGGGGGCAAGTCGCATGCGAACGGGTAATCGCGCGGTCGAGATCCCGAGAATCGACGGGTCCGCTTTCGGCGGACCGAGGAGTGGACGATGAAGGTTCGAGCTTCGGTCAAGAAGATGTGCACCAAGTGCAAGATGGTCCGGCGCAAGGGTGTGGTGCGGGTGATCTGCGACAACCCGAAGCACAAGCAGCGGCAGGGGTGATGTAATGGCACGCATCGCAGGAGTCGATCTGCCTCAGAACAAGCAGATCCGTATTGGCCTAACGTACATCTACGGCATCGGCCGTTCGCGGTCTCACGAGATCCTGGAGCAGGCCGAGGTCGACGAGTCGACCAAGGTCAAGGACCTCACCGAGGAGGAGGCGCAGCGTCTCCGCAAGGTGATTCAGGAGCAGGGAAGCGTCGAGGGTGATCTGCGCAAAGACGTGACGCAGAACATCAAGCGCCTGATGGAGATCGGGTCGTACCGCGGGGTTCGACACCGCAAGGGTTTGCCGGTACGCGGTCAGAGGACGCGGACCAACTCCCGCATCCGGAAGGGCCCGCGCCGTGGCACGGTAGCCGGCAAGAAGAAGATCAAGAAGTAGATCCGTTGCGTCGCGCCGCGGATCCGTCTGCCGCGCGACGTCGACGTCAGGAGAGCTCATGGCGAAGGCAACCAAGGAAAAGAAATCCGCCCGCAAGAAGGAGCGGAGGGTAGTGCCTCACGGGGTAGCGCACGTGCAGGCCACCTTCAACAACACCCTCGTGACGATCTGCGACCCGGAGGGCGGGGTCCTAGCTTGGTCTTCGGCCGGCCGGAGCGGCTTCAAGGGCTCACGCAAGGGCACCCCGTTCGCGGCGCAGGTCGCGGCTCAGTCGGCGGCGCAGATGGCCCGGGATCTTGGAGTCCAATCCGTGGACGTCCAGGTGAAGGGTCCTGGCGGCGGCCGCGAGTCGGCCGTTCGCGCTCTGCAGGCGGCAGGGATCTCGATCAAGTCGATCCGCGACGTCACCCCCATCCCCCACAACGGCTGTCGCCCGCGAAAGCGTCGCCGAGTCTAAGACCGCTACGCCCAACCTCGCGGCGCCCGACGCCGCAGTCGCCCCTCAGGTCAGGGGCCAAGAGTCGACCGAACGACCCACCGGTGGACTCGTCGCGATCTCGAGAAAAGGAGCATCCCATGCAGCTTTGGAAGGGTTTTCAGCGCCCGCAACGAGTCGAGATCGACTCTGCGAGCTTGAGCGATACGTACGGCCGCTTCTCGGCACAGCCATTCGAGCGGGGCTTCGGCACGACGGTGGGGAACGCCCTCCGGCGTTGTCTGCTGTCCTCGATCGAAGGCGCCGCCATCACGGCGATCCAGATCGAAGGTGCGTTGCACGAGTTCTCCTCCCTCTCTGGGATCGTGGAGGACATCACCGACGTCGTGCTCAACCTCAAGCAGATTCCGATCCGGTTCCACGGTGACGAGGCCAAGATCATCAGCATCGACGTCCAGGGCCCCAAACAGGTCACGGCGGCCGCGCTGGCGATCGATCCGCAGATCGAGATCCCCGACACTTCGCTGCACATCGCCACCCTGAACGAAGAGGGCCGGCTGAAGATGCAGGCGAAGATCCAGAACGGGCGAAGCTACGTCAGCGCGGAGAAGAACCTCGAAGAGACGATGGGCATCGGATGGATTCCCCTCGACTCCGCGCACAGCCCGGTTCGGCGTGTCAACTACCGAGTCGAGGCGGCGCGTCTCGGCCGCACCACCGACTACGAGCGACTGGTCTTGGAGGTGTGGACCAACGGCACTGTTACCCCGGTCGACGCCGTGTCGCGGGCCGCGATGCTGCTCAAGGACCACCTGGCGATCTTCATCAACGCCGAGGAGAGCCTGATCGAAGGGGCCGAGGCGTCGGGTGACCAGGAGCTGTCGGGAATCGACGCGCTACTCGAGAAGAGCATCGACGAGCTCGATCTGTCGGTCCGGTCAGCAAACTGCCTGAAGAACGCCAACATCAACACCCTTCGCGACTTGGTGCGCCGGAGCGAGCGGGACATGATGGAGACCAAGAACTTCGGCAGGAAGTCGCTCGAGGAGCTCCAGGAGCTGCTGGGCAAGCTCGGCCTCTCCTTCGGCATGGACGTGCCTGCCGGCGGCTCGGCTGCTGGCCGGGTCAGCGCCTGAACGAGGCGTAGAGACGAGCGAGGTGCTGCCGGGCTCAGACCGGCTGCGCGGTGCGGCACCGTAGGATCTGCAGATTTGCCGCGAACGTCACGGATGTAAGGCCTCGAGGGTATTGGGCGAGGATTCGACCCAGGAAGGTCAGCGAGAGGCCTCGACTCAGGAAGCGGAGAACCAGCGATGCGCCACAACCGCACCCACAAGAAGCTCGGTCGCACGAGCGCCCACAGGCAGGCGCTGTTTCGCAACCAGATGGCCTCGCTCATCATTCACGAGCGGATCGTGACGACCCTCGCGAAGGCGAAGGCGGTGCGTCCCCTCGCCGAGCGGCTGGTGACCCAGGGCAAACGCAACACGGTGCACTCGCGCCGGCTCGTGGGCCGGTACGTGGCCGATCGCGACCTGATCAAGAAGCTGTTCGACACGATCGCCCCGCGCTTCGCGGAGCGTCCGGGCGGCTACCTGCGCATCGTTCGGCTGGGGCCGCGCTACGGCGACGGAGGCGAGCGAGCGGTTCTCGAGTTCGTCGATTACGAGCGCCCGGTGAAGGGCGAGGCTGCGGCAGCTCCCTCGAAGTCGGCAGCTCCCTCGAAGTAAGGCCTTCGGGCCGTCGCTGCGGCGGAGCCCGGCCGCTACCACAGTCGTCCGTGGGCGGCCCATGGGGCACTGCTAGGCCTCGGTGGTCGTGGCCGCTCGCGCCTCCGCGACGATCTTCTCCTGGAGGTTGCGTGGCACCTCCTCGTAATGGGAGAACTCCATGCTGAAGGTGGAGCGACCCTGGGTCATCGAGCGGAGCGCCGGTGCGAAGTTGAGCATCTCCGACATCGGCACGACGGCCTTCACCAGCTGGTACTGGCCGCTCGCTTCGACGCCTTGAGGCTTGCCGCGCCGGTGCGACAGGTCGCCCATGATGTCGCCGAGGAACTCCTCGGTCGTGGTGATCTCGACGTGCATCACCGGCTCGAGGAGCGTCGCGCCGGCGCTAGCCATCGCGTCCTTGAAGGCCAGCGAGCCCGCGATCTTGAAGGCTATCTCGGAAGAGTCGACATCGTGGTACTGGCCGTCCTTTAGACGTACGCGGAAGTCGACCATGGGAAATCCGGCCAGGAAGCCGCGTTCCGCCGCCTCTACGATGCCCTTCTCGACCGCCGGTCGGAAGTTGTGCGGAATGGCACCGCCGAAGATCTCGTCGGCGAACTCGAAGCCGCCGCCGCGTGGCTGTGGTTCCACCCGGATCTTGCAGTCGGCGAACTGTCCTCGTCCACCCGTCTGCTTCTTGTGCCTGCCGTGGCCATCGGCCGGCTTACGGATGGTCTCGAGGTACGGCACCTTCGGCGGATGGAGGATCACCTCGACCTTGTAGCGCGCCTTGAGACGAGCCACCGCGATCTCGACGTGGAGCTGGCCGGTGCCCGAGAACAGGTACTCGCCAGTCTGGGCGTCGCGACCCGCTCGTAGCGTCGGATCCTCCTCGACCAACTTGTGGGCAGCGTCGCCGATCCTCTCCTCGTCGCCCTTGGCCTTCGGCTCGATGGCAAAGGACATGGCCGGCTCTGGGATCTTGAACCAGTCCAAGACGACGGACCTGCCCTTGGCACATAGAGTCTCGCCGGTCAGCGTGTGCTTGAGCTTCGCGACGCCGCCGATGTCGCCGGCGACCAGCCGAGGGGTGTTGGCGCCCTGCTTCCCCTGCAGCAACAGGATGTGACCGAGGCGTTCCTCGATGTCTCGATTGCTGTTGTGGTACGTCGTGTCGGCGTCGAGCGTGCCGCTGATCACGCGGAAGATCGTGATCTTCCCCGAGTACGGGTCATGAAGGGTCTTGAAGACCAGGGCGGCGAACTGCTCGTCGGAGGCGCCGAGCTCCAGCCGCTCGCCGCTCTGGTCGGTGCCCGCATAGGGCGAGCGCTCCAGCGGCGAAGGCAGGAGGTCGACGATGCTGTCGAGCAGCGCCGAGTTGCCGATGCTGTGCCCGCCGGCCGAGCAGGTCACCGGGAAGATCGCGCGCTTGCGGATCGCCCTCTTGAGGCCGGCGAGGAGTTGGTCGTCGGAGAGCTTTCCCTGCTCGAAGAACGTCTCCATCAACTTGTCGTCGGTCTCCGCCACGGCCTCGTCGAGCTGGGAGCGCCACGCGGCGATCTTCTCGGCGAGCTCCGGCGCCTCGACGGTCCGGGCCTCGCCCTTGCCGTCGCGCTCGAACTCGAGCACGCGGCGTCCGATCAGGTCGGCGACTCCGCGGAAGCCCCCCTCGCTGCCCAGGGGCACCTGGATCGGAGTCACCGTACGACCGAACGTCTCTCGCAGCGTGCCCAGTGCCCGCTCGAAGTCGGCGTTCTCGCGATCCATCTTGGTCAAGTGGATCGCCACCGGCAGACCCAGCTCCGAGGCGAACTGCCAGACCCGTTCCGTCGAGACCTGCACACCGGCGACCGCGTGGACGCACAGCAGGGCAGCGTCGGTCGCGCGCAACGCGATGCGGCTGTCGGTGAGGAAGCCGCCCAGGCCCGGGCAGTCCAGGAAGTTGATCTTGTGCTTCCTCCAAGGGACGAAGCAGGGCGCGAGCCCGATCGACATGCCGCGGCTGATCTCTTCCGCGTCGAAATCGGTCACGGTGTTGCCGTCCTCGACTCGGTTCAGGCGCGAGGACACTCCGGACGTGTACAGCAGACCGCTCAGCAGAGAGGTCTTGCCGGTGTCGTTGTGTCCCACGACCGCGACGTTGCGCAGCAGATCCGAGCTCTCCACCTGCATGAAGCCTCCATGAAATCCGTTGGAACGATCGCGCAATATAACACGCGCCTCCGAGCCCGAGGACGCCCGGCGGTGCATCTAGCAGCCCACGGGGGTTCACCACGGGCTGCTAGCGCGGTCGTCCTCGACCCCGACGCCAGACTGCGCAGCCTCCGCGTCGACCGGTGTGGCGAAGTCGCCGGTGGTAGCGCGCGACAGGTTCCGCTACAGGCTCGGAGCGTGGACCACGACCGGGCCAAACGGTTCGAGCTGCGGGACCAGATCCTTGGCCGGCCCTGCGACCCCGATGATCAGGCGGTCCGGCGCGAGGTAGCGGGTCGCCGCGCTGTGCACGTCGTCCACGGTGACTTGCCGCAACCGCTCGGGAAAAGCGGCGTAGTAGTCGTCCGGCAGGTCGTGCACGGCGAGCTCCTCGAGGCGTGAGACCAGGCCGTCGAGCGTCTGCAAGGTGTAGGGGAAGACGCCGAGGAGGTAGCTGCGGGAATCCTCTAGCTCGACGGATGCCGGCGGCTCGTCTTGCAGCCGGCGCAGCTCGGTGACGATCTCTTGGAGCGCGCGGCCCGCCACCGCAGTGTCCACCGCCGCGGCCACCAGGAACGGGCCCGTTCCGACGCGATCGACGAAACGGCTGCTGGCACCGTAGGTGTACCCATGCCGCTCGCGCAGGTTGAGGTTGATGCGCGAGGTGAACTTGCCTCCCAGGATGGAGTTGAGCAGCAGCAGCGTGGGCCGCTCGGGGTGGTTCCGCGGAACGCCCAGGTGACCGACCCGCAGCTCGGCCTGCGCCGCCTGCGGGAGATCCACGACGTGGATCTCGGGTCCGGGAGCCTCGGGCGGATCCAGCGGAGGCAGCGCCGGCGGCTCGTCGCTGGTCAGTCCCGCGAACGCCTCGCCGAGACTCGCGTGCAGGGCCTCGGGATCGAGGTCGCCTGCCGCGAGGAGGAAAGCCCCGCGCTGGGTCTGGTGGCGTTCCCAGAACTTCGCGCAGTCTTCGCGCTCCATCCGAGCGATCGTCTCGGGAGTGCCCACGAGCGACCGCGCATAGACGTGGTCGCGGTAGAGCGCCCGTGCGAACGCCCGCCCGGCCAGGGTGCCCGGATCGGCGAGCAAGCGCTGGAGCTCCGCCAGGCGCAGCGAACGCATGCGGTCGGTCTCTACGGGATCGAAAGCAGGATAGCTCGCGACCTCGGCGATCAAGTCGAGACAGAAGGGCAGGTGCTTCGAGAGCGCGCCGGCGCTCACGGCGCTGCTATCCCAGTCCGATCCGCTGGAGAGGTAGCCGCCTCGGCCTTCTATCTGGTCGGCGATGGCCACGGCGTTGCGCTGCCGGGTGCCCTCGTCGAGCAACGAGCCCACGAAGGACGCGAGTCCGCTCGAGGCGGGCGGGTCGAAGTGCCCTCCCGCCCGGTTGACGAAACGCAGGAGCGTCAACGGTGTGTCTGTGCGCTGGATCGCGAGCAGGGTGAGGCCGCCGCCGGTGGTTCGCCGCGTCACCGCCGGAAACCGGAAGGCCTTCGCGTCGAAGGCGACCGGTGCGCGACGGCGGTCGAGCGGCTCGGCAGTCGTGGGCGTCGAACGCGCGGCGCCTGGGCTCACCCGCCCTCCGGAATCACTGCGACGTACGTCGAGCCGCGGGCGGCCAGGTACTCGGCTGCGACCTCGCGGACGTGCGCCGGCGTCACCGCGCTGTAAACGTCGTGCTCGTGGAGCGCGCGCTCGGGCTCGTCGAAGAAAGTGGTCGCTGCGGAGATGCT
This sequence comes from Thermoanaerobaculia bacterium, assembly GCA_035524895.1. Classification (GTDB taxonomy): domain Bacteria; phylum Acidobacteriota; class Thermoanaerobaculia; order Multivoradales; family Multivoraceae; genus DATLFI01. Next base: position 19,363 of record DATLFI010000406.1, read on the forward strand.
GTCGGCGAGATGGTCGAGCGACTCCAGCTCGTGGTAGTGGCCGGTCAGGATGCCGTTGAGGGCGCGGTCGTACTCATCCTCGCGAATGCCGCTCTCTGCGACCTGCTGGAGGGTTCGGAGAACTTCGTCGCGCAGATGCTCGGGACTGCCGTCGGGCCTGCCTGTCGCCATGACGCCGAAGGTCGCGCACTCCTCGGTGGGGAAGACCGAGCATGCGACGCTCTGCGCCAGCTCGCGCTCGTAGACCAGGTCGCGGTGGAGCCGACTCGCCTTGCCGCCGGTCAACACCGCTGACAGCAGGCTGGCCGCATACCACCTCAGGTCGCCGAAGGGCGGCACGCACCAGGCGAGATAAGCGCGCGGCAGTCGCACCCGATCCTCCATGGTCTCGGCGCTGGTCTCGAGCCGCGGCGGCGGCAGTCCGGCACTCGGGATCGGAGGAGGCTCGCCCGAGGGCAGCCCGCCGAAGTAGCGCTCCACCAGGTCGCGAGCCCGAGCTTCGTCGAAGTCGCCGACCAGAGTCAGCACGCAGTTGTTGGGACGGTAATAGGTCGAGAAGAACGCTCGTACGTCATCGAGGGTGGCGGCGGCTATGTCCTCCATGTAGCCGATCACCGGCCATCGATACGGATGGCCCTCGGGGTAGAGCAGCTCGTGCACGCGTTCGAAGGCGCGCCCGTAGGGCTGATTATCGACGCGCTGCCGGCGTTCGTTCATGACCACGGCGCGCTGCGTCTCCAACTTCTCTGCCGTCATGGCCGGAAGCAGGAATCCCATGCGGTCTGCCTCGAGCCACAGCCCGAGCTCGAGCTGGTGCGCGGGCAGGGTCTCGTAGTAGTTGGTGCGATCGAACCAGGTCGAGCCGTTGGCGACTCCCCCGACCTGCTGCACGTAGCGGAAGTGATCGTTCACGCCGACGTGCTCCGAGCCCTGGAAGAGCATGTGCTCGAAGAGGTGGGCGAATCCGGTACGGCCGGGACGCTCGTTCTTGGAGCCCACGTGGTACCAGAGGTTGATGGCCACGAGAGGCAGCTCGGCCCGGCGGTGCATCACCAGCCGCAGGCCGTTTCCCAAGACGTGGCGTGTGATCGCGTCCATGGTTCCGCGAGGCTAGCCGAAGACGAAGCCCAGGCGAAGCACCAGCCGATCTCGCCATCCGCTGGCGGTTCTTGTTGGCGGGCCGGGCAGCGAACCCGGGTGCGAACTTGCTTTACGCTGATATTCCGCCGTACCATCACTGGCTATGGAGACGACACTGACGCTCCGCCAACGCGACATCCTCGACTTCATCCAGACCTTCCGGCGCGAGCAGGGCATCTCCCCGACGCACCGAGAGATCTGCGAGCACTTCGGCTTCTCGTCGTACGGCACGGTGTACAAGCACCTGCGGCTGCTGCGCGAGAAGGGTCTGTTGCGGCGTGAGCCTCACCAGCGGCGCGGCGTGTCGCTCGCGGGCGAAGCAGCGACGGATCGTGGCGACCGCGGCCGTGGGCTGCCTTTCCTTGGCTTGATCGCCGCCGGCCAGCCGATCGAGACGTTGCCGGGACACGAGTCGCTGCCGGTGCCGGAGCACCTTCTTGGCGGCGCACCGGAGGATCACTACGTCCTGCGTGTGGCCGGCCAGTCGATGGTCGACGAGGGCATCTTCGACGGGGACCTCGTGGTGGTGCGGCGGTGCGAGCAGGCCCAGGCTGGCGACATGGTGGTGGCGCTGGTCGACGGTGAGGCGACGCTCAAGCGGTTCTTCCCCGAGCTGGGAAGGATCCGACTGCAACCCGCGAACCCGAGCATGGCGCCGCTCCTGGTCGAGCCGGAGCGGGTGAGGGTCCAGGGCCAGGTCGTGGGCCTCATGCGGCGTTTCGCGTGAGGCGCTGCCCTGTACCGGGTAAGGGTGGACTCGTGTGCGGTACGGCCGCCTGTTAGACTCCCCGCTCGCTCCGCGCCACCGATCCGCGTCGCGCCCAGGGCGGCGTTCACCTGAGGTGCGGCGTCTCGATGCCTTGATCCCCGAGCGCCCGAAGACTCCGAGAGCCGCATGAAGGTCGACGATCTCCTGCGCGCGATGACCGATCTGCGCGCCTCGGATCTTCACCTGAAGCCCGCGCGGCCTCCGCTCCTGCGAATCAACGGCGACATCGTGCCGATGGACGCGCCGCCGCTGCGGCCCGAAGAGATCGGCCAGATGCTGTCCTCGATCCTTCAGCCGCACCAGAAGGCTCGGCTCGAGCGGGATCTCGCGGTCGACCTCGGCTACGGCGTTCCGGGCCTGGCGCGCTTTCGCTGCAACGTCTACTTGCAGCGTGGCACGCTGGCTGCCGCGTTCCGCCTGATCCCTTACGAGGTCAAAGAGGTCGATCAGCTCGAGTTGCCGGTGGTGCTGCTCGACGTGTGCCAGCTCAACCAGGGACTGGTGCTGGTCACCGGACCGACGGGCAGCGGCAAATCGACGACGCTGGCCGCGATGCTCAAGTTCATCACCCGTACTCGCGACGTCAACGTGATCACGATCGAGGATCCGATGGAGTTCCTGATCGCGGATGATCGCGCCACCATCTCGCAGCGCGAGGTGGGCACCGACACGCCGAGCTTCCGCGAGGCCCTTCGCAACGCGGTGCGCCAGGACCCTGACGTGATCATGGTCGGAGAGATGCGCGATCCCGAGACCATGGCGACCGCGATCTCGGCGGCCGAGACCGGGCACCTGGTGCTCTCGACCCTGCACACCAACAGCGCGGCGCAGACCATCGACCGCATTCTCGACGGCTTCCCGGCGCAACAGCAAGCGCAGATTCGGTCGCAGCTGGCCCAAGTGCTGAAGGCGGTGCTGTCGATGAAGCTGGTGCCACGCGCTGACCGCGAGGGCCGGATCGCGGCAATCGAGGTGCTGCGCGCGTCGCCCAAGATCACGAAGCTGATCGAGGAAGGCAAGACCGCCGAGATCAACGAGGAGATCGAGAGCTCTGTGGCGTACCACAGGATGCAGACGATGAACCAGTCGCTGCTCTCCTTGATGGTGCACGGCGTGATCTCCTACGAGGAGGCGCGGGAGCAGTCGACCGACCCGGACGACCTTTCGCTCAAGCTGCGCAAGATGTTTCCGCGCATCGTCGAGAAACAGAAGGAAGAAGGCGACATGAGCCCATCCCCAGCCGACTTTTCCGAGATCCTCGAGCTGCAGCAGTTCCGCCGCCTGTACGAAGAGCAGGAGGAGAAGGTCAAGCTTCGCGTGGGCGAGAAGGAGGAGGAGCTCGAGGGCTTGCGCCGCGCGCTTGCCGATCGGGACGAGCAGCTCGCAAAGCTGCGCGATCGGCTGCAGCAGGGCAGCGGTGAGGTCGAGCGAATGCGCCACGACTACCAGCGTCTCAAGCAGGAGGCGCAGGACAAGATCGACAAGCTGATGGAGCGCATCAAGGAGCTCAATCAGCGGTTGGTCGGCACCAAGTAGACACACGGCGGCGCCTTGGGCCGCGTGCCCACGCCTCGCCGCCAGAGCCTTCCGACGGTCGACCTTCCTGGCCGTACCCGAACCTCGGTACACTAGGGGGCGATGGCTCTAAGTGTCTCTGAAATCAATAGGATCGCGCGACTGGCGCGGCTCGATCTGAGCCCCGAAGAGGGGCGCTTGTACGCCGACCAGCTCAGTCGCGTTGTCGACTACATCGATCAGATCGCCCGCTTCGAGGAGGGTCTCGACGGCAGCGGTCCCGATTCGTCTCACGGCGTCCGGCTCGAGACGCCTCGGCCCGATACTGCGGGTGCCACGCTCGACGTGGCGGACTTCCTGCGCAACGCGCCCGCCGCGCTCGATCGCTTCCTAGTCGTGCCGCAGGTCAAATAGGGGGGAGAGGTGGTGGCGGTGCCCGAGTCGAGTGTTCCTCGCTGCGGCGGACCGCGGGGTCGGTTGGCGCCTATTCCCGCAGCCGCTGAGCTCCCCCCGCTGGGCTCGCGAGCCGATGGGCAGCGAGAGCGGTTTGGGACCACACCGTGAAGGACCTCGTGACTTGGTCGGCGGGACGTCTGGCCAGCGCCGTTCGCGCCGGCGAGGTCACCGCGGCCGAGTTGCTCGAGGCCTTCTTGGCGCGCCTGGCTGCCGTGGAACCGTCCGTGCACGCCTTCGTGCGTGTCGACGAGGAAGGGGCGAGGATCCGCGCGCGCGGTCTCGACGAACGGCGCGGCCGCGGGGAACCGCTGGGCGCGCTCGCCGGGGTGCCGGTGGCGGTCAAGGACAATCTGGCGGTCGCCGGACGTTCGCTGACCTGCGGCTCGCGCATCCTCGAGGGCTACGTTTCGCCGTACTCGGCCACCGCCGTCGAGCGGCTGGAGGCCGCCGGCGCGGTGCTGGTCGGGCACACCAACATGGACGAGTTCGGGATGGGATCTTCCTGCGAGGCCTCCGCCTACGGGCCCACCCGCAACCCGTGGGACCTCGCGCGAGTGCCGGGCGGGTCGAGCGGCGGCTCGGCAGCCGCAGTCGCCGCGCGACTCGTGCCCCTGGCTCTGGGCTCGGACACCGGCGGCTCGGTCCGGCAGCCGGCAGCGCTCTGTGGCGTGGCAGGTCTCAAGCCGACGTACGGCCGGGTCTCCCGCTATGGGCTGGTGGCGTTCGCGTCCTCGCTCGATCAGATCGGACCGCTTGCGGGCTCCGTCGGCGACGTCGCACTCGCGCTCGAGATCATCGCCGGCCAGGATCCGCTCGACGCCACGAGCTCGGCGGTGCCGTCCGGAGACTACGCGGCGAGCGCGCGGCAGGGTGGTGGATTGGACGGCGTGCGTGCTGGCGTGCCGCGACAACTCGCCGTGGATCGGCTCGAGCCCGACGTGCGCGGTGACTGGGAACGATCCCTCGCCCGTCTCGAGGAGCTCGGCGTGCGGCTGGTCGAGGTCGACGTACCGGCGTTGGAGGCGGCCACCGCGGTCTACTACGTGCTCGCGAACAGCGAGGCCAGCGCCAACCTGGCCCGCTTCGACGGGGTGCGCTACGGCCGTCGCTCCCGCGACGCGAGCACCCTCACGGAGCTGTATCACCGCAGCCGCAGCGAGGGTTTCGGAGCCGAGGTGAAGCGGCGGATACTGCTCGGTACCTTTGCGCTGTCGAGCGGCTACCACGAGGCCTACTACGACCGCGCCGCTGCGGTGGCGCGCGCTCTCGGCCGCGAGCTCGCGGCCGCGCTGGAAGGCACCGACGTGCTGCTGTCGCCTGCCAGCCCGAGCGCCGCCTTCCGGCTCGGCGAGCGCAGCGACCCGCTGACCATGTATCTCTCGGACGTGTACACCGTTCCCGCGAACCTCGCGGGCCTGCCGGCGGTGGCCGTTCCGTCCGGTGTCTCCGCGGAGGGGCTGCCACTCTCGTTGCAGCTCGTGGGTCGGGCTTTCGACGAAGCTCGGCTGCTGCGCGTCGCCGCCGCGTTCGAGGCCGCCGCAGATTTCCGCCGCCCGATGCTGCCCGTTGCTCCGACCCAGGCGCCGCCCGAGGCTCCGGTTTGACCAAACGGCGGGCGCTCCTCGTGTTCGCGCTGCCGCTGCTGTTCGCGGCGCTCCAGCCCCAGGCCGTTCACGCGGCTTCGTCGTCGGTGCTTCGTGTCGATCTCGGCGACGGGCTGATCGGGTCGATCGACATCCGCGGTCTCTTCCTCGAGACGGAGCCGCTGCCACGCGAGGGCCTTCTCTCCTTCGCCGATCGCCTTTGCGGGGATCGGGAGCGAGGAGCGGCCATGATCGCCGAAGAGAGCGGCGGGAGCAGCAGGCTTCTGAGGGGCGTGCGTTACCGGGTCCCGTTCGACTGTCTGTTGCCCGAGCTACAGAGTCGGGTATTGCGCGGGCTGTTTCCAGAGGATCAGGCGACCCCGGAAGGCTGGCGCCATCGGCTAGGGCTCGGTCCGGATGGCACCAGGCCCGACTTGTGGCGACTCGCGGAGTGGTTCACGGGCGACGGTGGGCGCTGGCGCGAGCTGCGCGACCGCAACGGCCTTCGCGACGAGGATCTCGAGCCGGGCGGCTTCCTCGTGATCCCTGTCGCCCTGCTGAGGCCGGAGCTCCGTGGCCGCGTGCCGGCGGTGTTCGCGAGCACACCGGCCGATCTCGAGTACGGCAGTGACGCCGGTGGCGCTTATGCGCTCTATCGGCTGAAGGCTGGCGAGGCGCTCTACTCTAGCGTGGTGATTCGGTTCACCGGACGCTTGTTCGCCGCGGACGTGTACCCACTCGCCGAGGAGATCGCAGAGCGAAGCGGGATTCGCGATGTGACCGACATTCCGATCGGCTTTCCCATCAAGGTGCCGCTCGACTATCTGTCACCCGAGTACCTCCCGCCCGAGGATCCCCGTCGCGTCGAGTACGAGGTCGGTCTCGCACAGACGGCGCGCTACATGAATCAGGTGCAGGCGCTCGGGCTCGAGGGAGTGGTGGTGGTTCTCGACGCCGGCCATGGCGGGCGCGACGTGGGCGCCTCCGCCGCGGGCGTCTGGGAGAGCGTGCACGTCTACGACGTGATGCTGCGGATCAAGCGGTTGCTGGAGTCCACCACCGGCGCGACCGTGCTCACGACCACTCGGGACGACAACGGATACCAGATCGTCGATCGGGATGCGTTGCCCCACTCCCGCGGGCACCGCGTGCTCACGGAGCCTCCCTATCCGATCGAGACCGCGCAAGTTGGCACCCATCTACGCTGGTACCTGGCCAACTACCTGATGGAGCAGCGGCTAGCCGCGAAGGCCGAGCCCGAGCGAGTGGTTTTCCTTTCGATCCATGCCGACTCGCTGCACCCCTCGGTGCGCGGCGCGATGGTCTACGTGCCGGGTCTGCTCCCCCTGCCGCCGAGCTACGGCAAGTCAGAGCCCGTGTACACCTCGCGGCGTGAGGTGCGCGCGCGACCCTCTGTAGCGTTCTCACGCCAGGAGCTGGTGCGGAGCGAGGGACTCTCGCGGGATCTGGCGGGCCACCTGATCTCCGGGTTCCGCAAGGGCGGCCTCGCCGTGCACCCGAATCAACCGGTGCGGGATCGCATCGTGCGCGGCCGGGGTAGCCCGTGGGTGCCGGCCGTGCTGCGCTACAACGCGATCCCGGCGAAGGTGCTGATCGAGGTCTGCAACCTGGCCAACGAGCAGGACCGCAAGCTCATCCAGACCCGCGCTTTTCGGGAGCGGGTGGCGCGGGCCGTGGTCGATGGCCTGCTGTCCTACTATGGACACGAGAGGGGTGCCCAGGGGGAGATGGCGGCGACCTCGCGCGAGTAGCCGCGCGTTGCCGTCCGGGAGATCGCCACCGCCGTGGGCCCGCGGTTGGTGGATGAAGACCCGGCACGATTGCAGGACCCCCTGCCGGGAACCGAGCCCCTCCACGACGAGTCAAAGTGGGAAGGCGGTCGGTCTGGTGGACGTGTCGTGGCGACTGCAGTGATTCCTCTCGAGCCAGCCAGCCAGGCGCAGCGCGAGCGCGACCTGGTCGACCGGCACCGTCGCGGCGAGCGCGAGGCGTTCGAGGAGTACTACGCCGCCCATGCCGGCCTGATCTACAACCTGACCTTGCGGCAGTGCGGCGATCCCGAGCTGGCGCGCGATCTCAGCCAGGAGATCTTGTTCAAGGTCTTTCGGGGGCTCGGGCGCTTCCGAGGCGTCTCGAGCCTCAAGACCTGGACCTACCGCATCTGCATCAACCATTGCCGAAGCCGCTTGGGGCGGCGGCGGCTTCCGACCCAATCCCTTCAGACCGCTGACGGTCGCGAGCACGAGGTTGCCGACCCAGGACGAGGCCCGGAAGAGTCACTGATCGCGGACGAAGAGGGGCGGCGTCTGGCAGCCGCGTTGCCGGAGATCGACCGGGTGTTCCGCGAGGCGATCGTGCTCCGCGACCTCGAAGGCCTGAGCTACCAAGAGATTGCCGACGTGCTCGACGTACCGATTGGCACCGTGCGGTCGCGGATCGCCCGTGGGCGCGAACAGCTCCGGAAGTCTCTCCTTCCCGACTCCGGGCCGGCCCGGCTACCCGACCCCGGGTTGGCAGCCCGAGATCGATGAGCCAGGGCCGCAGCCTTCCGAGCCCGCACCTCTACCCACTTCGAGTCGCACCCGACCAGCCATGAATCCAGGCCTTGCACAACACCTCGCACCCGAGTTGCTGTCGGCACTCGTCGACGAAGAGCTCGACGCGGCAGAGGTCCGAGAGGTCCAAGCTCACCTGGGGAGCTGCCTGCACTGCCGGCAGCGGCTGGACGGGTTGCGTCGCGTCGCGGCCGGGCTCCGCGACCTCGAGCGGGCTGCTCTGCCGGCCTCCTTCGAGGTTGGCCTGCGGCGCCAGATCGCCCTCGACGGCGCTGCGACCGGTCTGCGCGAGCGACTCGAGGCCCAATCGTTGGCGCCTCGACGCTTGGCGGCTCCGGTAGGTCTCGGCTTTGCGCTGGTCCTGACATTGGCCGCCATCGGCTTCCTGTTCACCCATGCGCTCGAGCGGCGCCAAGCCGTGTCTGTGGTGGTGCCGTTGTCTGCGGCGGCAGTCGAGGGATCGACGCGGGAGGCCGCAGGCCGGTCCTTCGTTCGGCAGGGAGTTGCATGGCGGGAGACCGGTGCTCGGGAAGCACCGGTGCGGATGATTGGCAAGGAGTCGGCAGAAGGGCGTGACGTCCTCGCCGAGCACCCCGATCTCGAGCCGCTGCTGGAGGCTGCTCCCGAGGTGCACCTGGTCTGGCGCGGAGAGCTCGTGGCTCTGGTCGTAGAGCCTCAGGTCGGCGAAGAGCCGAGTCCTTGACTCCAGAGCTCCAGAGCTCCGGAGCTCCGGAACTCCGGATTTCGGGCTCAAGCTTCGGTGACGGTCTCGATGCGCGCGATCACGAACTGCTCGCCATCGACCTCGACGGCATCGCCCGGTCGTCGGCCCAGGAGCAGTCGCGCGAGCTCCGACTCGTAGGAGAGCACGCCGCGCTCGGGGGAGCTCTCCCAGGGGCCGAGGATCACCAGGCGGCGTGCCTGACCCCCGTTTGGCGGCTCCAGCTCGGCCGCGGTGCCGATTCGCACCTGATCGGGCTGGATCTGGCCTGGTTCGAGCGGCCTCGCCCGAGCCAGCTCCCCGTGCAGCGTCGCGGCGCGCGCCGAGAGGTACTCGTGGCGCTGCCGCGCCGACTTGTACTCGAAGTTCTCGCGCAGGTCGCCCATGGCGCGGGCCTCCTCGATGGCACGCCGGTTGGCGGGAATCTCCTCTTCGACCAGGTGCCGCAGCTCCTCTCTCTTCCGGACCAAAGAGGCCGGAGTCGCGTAGAGCGGTGCCTCCCGTTCCGGCTCTAGCTCCGGGTAGCGCAGGTAGAGCGCGTTGAGCAACGGCCGTCGCTGGTGCTCTGCCAGCCGTGATTGCCGCACCGCCTCTGCGGCCTCGCTCGCCCCAGCCTTGTCCAGAGCCGCGATCAGGCGCGGAACCGCACCTCCAGGCTCGATCTGCTCCATGAGACGGGCCCGCACCGCCGAGAAGGAGTCGTCCCCGATGCCGCGCAGGATCTGGCGCAGCAGGCGAAGGCCGTATCTCTGCTGGAGCGTGGCGTCCTCCACCGCCGCGGCCGCGAGCCAGGCAAATGCGTCCGGGCTCTTGGCGGGCTGCGACAGCACCCTGTCGAGAAGGGTGTCGGCGTCGTTGCCGTCCGCGCGCAGGGTGTCGATGAGGAAACCCAGGAGCCGCGGGTCGGTCTCGAAGAGGAAACGACGTTCGAAGATGGCGCGCCAGTCTTCGCGCGCCTCGCGTAGCACGGTGTAGGCACGCTCGCGCAGCACTCGCGTCGACAGCCCGTCTAGCACCTGGTCCGGGCTGGTGGCGGTTGCGAGGTGGTCGTGCGGTCGCCAGGGTGGATCGCCCAGCTTCTCGAGCACCACCCAGGCTTCGAAGGCGGCTGACGGGTCCCGAGACTGGACCTCCGCAGCGTGGTCCGATAGGCGGGAGGCTACCGCGGTCGCCAGCTCCGGGTCGCCTTGGGCGACCGCGCGCTTGAGCAGCTCGATCTGTCCTCGAGTGTCCGCGCCCGCGAGCTGGTCGAGCAGTTGGGTGCTGGCCTCGGCTGCCGAGTCGGCCCATGTATAGGTGGCACGGCTGCCGCTGCCGGTGGCGACCAGGCGCGGGTGCTTGCGCACCGAAGCCCACCACGACGTCCACTTCGTCTCGGGCACGATCCCGGTCACCGCCTCGCGAATCTCGGCTCCGGTCAGCGGGCGGCCGTAGCTCTGCAGCGTCTGCTGCAGCAGCGCTGCCGGGGTGAGTGCCTCGAGCTCCTGGGGGTTCTCCAGCTTGCGTCGCAGCAGGTGGCCCTCCGGCAGGACCTCGAGCAGCTTGCCTGCCGCGCGCAGACCGACTGCCATCGCGCGGTGGCGCTCGAAGTCGATCTTGAGCGTCTGGAGCTCGACGTTGACCTCGACGATCCGGCCCACGCCCTTGCCGGCCATCGCGACCACCAGGCCGGGGCAGTACTGCAGCAGGGCGCGCAATCGATCGACCTTGTCCCAAAGCTTGGGCGTCTCGTCCTTGGCCTTGTCGAGTCCGACCGCCGCCATGGCATACCGCAGCTCCGCCTCGCGGTCGGCGTAGCAGCGCTCGATCGTCTCGATCACCGTCTCGTGTACGCGTCCGGTGCGGACGAAGCGACGTCCGGCGGCGCGCAGCAGCTCGAGCCGCTCTGGCCAGAGGTTCTGTTCCTGGAGCGCCTGGTCCAGCAGCTCCAGGAGCGGTCCAGCGCGCTCGGGCTGACCCAGGCGCTCCATCCCATCGGCTGCGGTCAGGAACGGCTGCAGGGAGGAGCCAGCCTCCGCCACCAGGCGCAGCCACTCCTCTTCGAGGGCGGCGAAGTCTTTGCGATCGAGCGCGGCGGTCAGTCCGGTGTCATGGATCATGCTGCGAGAATGGCTGGCTGTGTTGTAGGAGTGGAAACGATGAAAGATATCAGAGCCGAGATCTGTTTTGGCGCGCGCGTTGGAGGCCACAGCAGCCCGTGGTGAAACCCGCGTGAGGCTGCGCGCGGGGATCTGCGGCCGCTGGCAAGGCGTGGCCGACGAACGCGATGCGGTGCCAGCGTGCAGGAGGCCCAACGCAGCCAGCGGCCGCAAACCCCCGCGCCCCAAGCGGTTGGGGCGGCGTGGGGCCGTCTGCGGTGTTGCGCTCGCGAAGCGTGTGACCCAGCATCGCCACCGCTCACGCGCCAACGCCGAGCCGCCGGTAGAGCCCCTGCAGGCGAAGGAGCTTCCCCGCGCTCCGCATGAGCATCCGGCCCCACGGCGCTCCCAACGCAGCCCACGGGGGTTCCACCACGGGCTGCTAGCATCCTGTCGTAGAGTCTCGGGTCGAGGGAGGAACGGTTGTCCGGGGATGCCAGGAGACCCTGGGAAGGGGAAGCGGAGACCGGGTCCTTCGGCGCCTGGCTTCGGCGCCAGCGTGAGGTCCGCGAAATCTCGCTGCGGGAGATCGCCGAGAGCAGCAGGATCAGTCTGCGCTACCTGGAGGCATTCGAGCAGGATCGCTTCGACCTGCTTCCGGCGCCCCTCTTTGCCAAGGGCTTCTTGCGCGAGTACGCGAAGTTCGTGGGTCTCGATCCCGACGAGGTGGTGAACTACTATCTCTCGGCTTCGCCCAAGGATTCGGGCGGCGAGCGGCCGCAGCGATCGCGCCTCAAGCCCCGCACCCGCGTTTCTCCTGCGGCCATCCTGGGCGTTGTCTTGTTCGTCCTTGCCCTGGTGGTCGCGATGTGGTTCCTGACCTCGCGGGTCGCCGGCAATGCCGACAGCAGACCGGCGATGGCGCCGCCGCTCACGCCAGCGGTGCCGGCGGCACCCGCCGTGGCGGCGGAGCCCGAGGCTACGGCGCCGATCCGCTTGGCGCTCGATTTTCATCAGAAGAGCTGGATCGAAGTTTTCATCGACGGCGAGCGGGCCGTCAGCGAGTTCCGGGTGCAGGGCGAGTCGCTGCGTCTCAGCGCGCAGCGTGAGCTATCGCTCGTCCTGAGCAATCGTGGCGGGGTCTCGGTCGAGGTCAACGGCAGGGTGTTCGCCCTCCCCGCCGGCGCCAGCGACCAAGCCATCTTGATAGACCTCGATACGGTCCGGGAGCTGGAAGGACAGAGTTGACGGCCGGCCCAGAGCGCTCGCTCGTCGACGAGGTGATAACGGGCGACAACCGCAGGCTGCAGGGCCTGGCGGCCGCCGGAATCCTCCCGCTGCCTCTGGAGGAGCTGACCGAGCTGCAAGTGCGGCTCGCCTCCGGTGACGACGGCGATATCGCGCAGCAATCGCGGGGCTCCCTGGACCGGCTCGACCCGGCTTTCCTGGTCGGATTCCTTCGCGGCGAAGCCTCGCTTGACGTGGTGGCGCACTTCGCCGAGCACGCGACCCTGCTTCCCGTGGTCGAGGCTGCGTTGCAGCGGCGCGACATCGATCCAGCGCTGCTCGCGCGGATCGCTCCCCGGGTGGGGGCGGATGTACAGGAGATCCTGCTGCTCCGCCAGGACCTGATCGTGCAGCATCCGGAGATTCTCGATGCGCTCGAATCCAACGCGAGCCTGACGCGCTACGCCAGGCGGCTCATCGGCGAGTACCGCACGCACTTGCTGGCAGCTCCGAGGGAAGCGGCGGTGCTCGAGCAGTCCGCAGAGGCCGATGCCGGGGTCGCGGTCGACCCGACAGCCCTCGAGAACGAGGTCGACGAGGCGACTTCGGCTCTCGAGAACGAAGAGGAAGAAGTCGCCTTCGACGAGCAGACCGGGCTCTCCGAGGCAGAGATCCGCGAGCTGCCGGTCACGACCCGTCTCCGACTGGCGTTCGGCGCCTCGCGAACCCTGCGGGAGATCCTCGTCCGTGACCCGTCTCCGGAGGTCGCGATGACGGTGCTCAAGAACAGCCCGATCACCGAGGGCGAGGTCGAGCGATTCGCCACCAGCCGCAAGATCTGCGAGGAGGTGCTGATCTCGATCGCCGAGGACCGCCATTGGAACCGCCGCTACCGTATCGTCCACAACCTGGTGAAGAATCCGCGCACGCCCCCCGGCTACTCGATAAAATTCGTGACGCGGCTCTCTGTGCGAGATCTCGGTATCCTTCGTTTCGACCGCAACGTCCCGGAGGCCGTGCGACAGGCCGCTCGGCGCCTCCACGCAGCGCGAGCCCACTGAGCCCGCCGCGAGCCACCATCGAGACCATCGGGTCGAGAGAAATGCGCAAAGACTTCTACGCCGTACTCGGCATCGGCCGCAACGCCAACCCCAAGGAGGTGCGTGCACGCTTTCTGGAGCTGGCCCGAGAGCGGCATCCCGATCGCTTCAAGGGTGAGGAGAAGGCCACGGCCGAAACCGAATTCCAGCAGATCACGGAGGCCTTCAACGTGCTGAGGGTTCCCGATCGGCGCCGTCAGCACGACCTCGAGCTCTCCCGGCCGGAGAACACCGCCCAGGCAGGATACGAGCCGAAGCAGCTGGCGAAGGGGTACGTCCAGCGGGGTGCCGCCGCCTACCACGCGGGCAAGTACTCGGAAGCGGTCGAGTTCTTCGAGCGGGCGACCCGCCATGATGCGAAGAACGCAGCCCACTGGTACTCTCTCGCTCTCGCCTACGTCGGCTACAACCGGCAGCTCCCGAAGGCACTCAACGCTATCGCCAGGGCCTGCGAGCTGGATAGAATCAACCCGAAGTACCTGAAGCTCGCCGGTCGGCTGTTCGCCGAAGGCGGCATGCCTCTGCGCGCTGAGCGCTATTATCGAGATGCCTTGCAGTGGGCTCCGGATGAAGATCCGGAGATTCTGGCGGCGCTGAAGCAGCTCTGAGGGGTGGGCCCTCAGCTTTCAAGGGCCTCAGGTTGCGTGAGACATGACTCAAATCTGGCGGTTCTCCGCACGGCTCCGCGCTCCGATGTGCGACCTCGGTGCGCCCCTGCGCGCTCTTGGCGCGCTCCCGCGCGCCCTTGGCGCGCCCCTGCGCGACCTCGGTGGCAAGCCGGCAGATTCGCGCGGCTGGGCTCTGAGATAGCATGGCTGCTTGCAGTTCCCGAGACGCCGCAGTGGTGGTCGAGAGGCAGAGTTGCGTCACAGCGCCCTCGGGGCCGTTGGGAAGGGTGCGATCGTGATTGAGCTCCGGGTGTCAGGCCTCACCGATGTCGGGCGGGCGCGCAAGCACAACGAGGATTGCTACGAGATCGATCGTGACCGCCTCCTCTTCGTGGTGGCCGATGGCATGGGTGGCCATAGCCACGGCGAGGTAGCTTCGCGGATCGCAGTCGACACCATCCGCGACTTTATCCAGCGCGACAACACTACGGATCCTCTCTCCGACGCAACGTCGTCCGACGGCTCGTTTCGCGAGCATTCGCGGCGGCTGCGGCGGGCGGTGCGGCTAGCTCACGACCAGGTGCTCGAGGCGATCCACCAGGACGGAGCGCTGCAGGGGATGGGTACCACGGTGGTCGGCCTGTTGGTGCGCGATCGGACCGCCGCGCTGGCGCACGTGGGCGACAGCCGGGCCTATCGCGTGCGAAGCGGCGGCATGAGTCAGTTGACGCAGGACCACACCTGGGTCCACGAACAGGTCAGGGCCGGGTACCTCTCCGAAGAGCAGGCGCGTCATCACCCGTTGAAGAACGTCGTCACGCGTGCCCTGGGCAGCGACAAGGAGGTCCTGGTCGATCTCCAGGAGCTCGAGGTCGAGCCCGGCGACCTGTACCTGATCTGCTCCGATGGCCTGACCACGATGCTGGACGATGCCGAGATCCTTCGCCTCGTCCAGTCGGGCGGCTCTCTCGACGAGACCTGCCGGCGGCTGATCGCAGAGGCGAACGCTCGTGGCGGACTCGACAACGTCACCGTGATCCTGGTGGCGATCGAGGAGAGAAGCGGCGAAGGGGCCCAGAAGAAGGCCAAGAAGTACGAGGACACGGTGGTCTTCGACACCGGCGCCGGCACTCTGAAGCTGCGGCCGCCCGAAGACAAGCGCGCCGACGGCGAGTCGCCAGAGACCGACGAGAAGTCGTAGCGCTCGGTGAGGCACCGCAGGATTCGGGTCCGAATGCCGAGTGGAGCCGACGAAGATTTCGCCGCGACTTCCTTGACCGCCGGAACTCTGGGTGCATATCCTCCCCCTCCTGCCCTCGTCGGGGCGTAGCTCAGCCTGGTAGAGCGCACGGTTCGGGTCCGTGAGGCCGGAGGTTCAAATCCTCTCGCCCCGACCATTTCGAAACAAGAGTCGGGGACGGTCTCAATGGGGCGCGCGAGAGGACCCGCGCTTTGGGGGGCGCGGGAGGACCCGCGCTTTGGGGGGCTCGGGAGGACCCGCGCTTTGGCCTTCCGGATCGAGGTCGCTGCTCGGGCTCGGCCTGGGTAGGCGACCGTTCTCGGGGCAGCTAGAGTCGGCCCGAAAGCACCGTCGAACGCTTCCGAGGGGATGGCATGACGACGCACGACGCTCCGGTGTCGGTCCACCCAAGGGGCCTGTTCGGGCATCCCCAGGGCCTGATGACGCTCTTCTTCACAGAGATGTGGGAGCGTTTCAGCTACTACGGGATGCGCGCCATCCTGACCCTCTTCATGGTGGCGCCCCTGGCGGCAGGCGGCCTCGGGTTCGACGCGCGAACAGCCGGCAGCGTCTACGCGCTCTACACCTCGCTGGTGTATCTGGCGGCGATGCCGGGGGGTTGGCTGGCAGACAACCTCCTAGGGCAACGGCGGTCGGTCTTCTTGGGTGGCGTGGTCATCATGATCGGCCACATCCTGCTCGCGATGCACGGCCTGCCGTTCTTCTACGGAGGCCTGGCCTGCGTGGTGGTTGGTACCGGACTGCTGAAGCCAAACATCAGCGCGATCGTCGGCCAGCTCTACGAGCCCGGCGACGTGCGCCGCGACGCCGGGTTCTCGATCTTCTACATGGGCATCAACCTCGGCGCCTTCATCTCGCCGCTGGTTTGCGGGTGGCTGGCCCAGTCCGAGACGTTCCGCGGCATGCTCCAGGGCTGGGGGATCTCGCCCGAAAGCTCCTGGCACTGGGGTTTCGGGGCGGCGGCGGTGGGGATGTTCTTTGGTCTCGTGCAGTACGTCGCGACAGGGCGGAGCCTCGGTCGCGCCGGGCTCGAGCCGCCCGGCGGTGTTACCCCCGAGCGTCGGGCCCTGGCCCGCAGGACCCTGCAGCGTGGTGGCCTGCTCGCCGGGCTGGGGCTCGCGGCGGCCGTGGTGCTTGCGCTCGCCGCGCCCAGGCTGATGACCCCCGAGAACATCTCCAACGTCTTCGGCGTGTTGCTCCTGGTGCTCGTCGTCGTGTTCTTCCTCCGGCTGTTCCGCTCTGACGACTGGACGGATGCCGAGCGCAAGCGCCTTCGCCTGATCCTGGCACTGTTCCTGGGAGCCGCCGTGTTCTGGGGCCTCTTCGAGCAGGCTGGTTCGACGCTCACCCTGTTCGCGGACCGGAGCACCGACAACGCGATCTTCGGCTTCGTGTTTCCCTCCTCGTGGTGGCAGTCGGTCAACGCGGTGCTGATCATCGGGCTGGCTCCGCTGTTCGCCTGGTTCTGGGTCATCCTCGGCAAACGTAATCCCTCGAGTCCCGCGAAGTTCGCGATCGGCCTGGTGTTCGCCGGGCTCGGGTTCCTGGTGCTGGTCGGGGGCGCGATGGTCGCCGGCGAGGACGGCAAGGCGGGTGTGGGTTGGCTGCTCACGGTCTACCTGCTGCATACCATTGGAGAGCTCTGGCTGAGCCCGGTCGGCCTGAGCTCGATGACCAAGCTGGCGCCGGCCCGGGTGGTCGGGCTGAT
The DNA here is from genome assembly GCA_035524895.1 of Thermoanaerobaculia bacterium. Lineage (GTDB taxonomy): Bacteria > Acidobacteriota > Thermoanaerobaculia > Multivoradales > Multivoraceae > DATLFI01. Next base: position 36,105 of record DATLFI010000406.1, read on the forward strand.
GATGGGGGTCTGGTTCCTGGCCACCTCTGTCGGCAACTTCGTCGCGGGCAAGGTGGCGAGCTTCTACGAGGACCTGGAGCTCACGACCCTGTTGACCGTGGTCGGTTTCACCGGCATCGGCGCCGGACTGGTGATGGCACTGCTGGTGAGGCCCATCCGCCGCATGCTGCAGGGCCGGGAGGAGCTGCTCCCGGCCGACTCCCAGCAATAGGATCGGGCGGGCGGATCCCGTAGCCGGAGGCGAGCCCCCAAGGCGCCGGCGCCGGCTGGTAACATCTCCGCTGGCGAACGCGCGCGTGGGACGCGCCAGACGGCGCGTGGGACGCGCCAGGAGGCGCGTTGGGACGCGCCAGGAGGCGCGGTGGGACGCGCCAGAAGGAGGTACCCGTGGCCAAGGTTCAGCGCCGGATTGTCGGACACGTCTTTGCAGTACTCGCCCTCCTTGGGGCCGGCATTCCTGCCCTCGGACTGGCGCAGAACCCGGCCGCTTCCGGGTTCGACGCTGAGGGTTCGGATCCACGGGCGATCGCGATCGCCGACGAAGTGATGGCCGCGATGGGCGGTCGCGCGGCCTGGGATGCCACGCGCTACCTGTCGTGGAACTTCTTCGGTATGCGCACGCACGTCTGGGACAAGTGGACGGGCGACCTGCGGTTCCAGCAGGGGGACCAGTTGGTGTTGATGAACGTCAACACCAAGGAGGGTCGGGTCTTTCGCGCCGGCGAGGAGGTCACCGGGGAAGACCGCGACAAGGCGCTCGACGGCGGCTACAAGGCCTGGATCAACGACTCCTACTGGCTGCTCATGCCGTACAAGCTCAAGGACAGCGGCGTGACGCTCGGGTTCAAGGGAGAGGGGAAGCTCGCCGATGACCGCCCGGCAGACGTGCTCCAGCTCACCTTCGCTGGCGTCGGCGTGACGCCGGAGAACAAGTACGACGTCTACGTCAGCCGTGACCGGCGCCTCGTGGAGCAGTGGTCGTTCTACGCGCAGGCCGTTGACGCCGAGCCGCGCTTCACCACGCCCTGGGCCAAGTGGGAGCGCCAGGGCCAGGTCCTGCTGTCCGGCGATCGTGGGCAGCGCCAGCTCACCGACATCCGCGTGTTCGAAGATCTCCCGCGCGCGGTGTTCGAGGACCCCGCGCCGGTCGAGCTCCCCTAAGGGCACGCTGCGCGTCCAGATGAGAGCCACCGCTTTGACCCTCGCGTTGTTGGCCGCGCCTCTGGCGGTCGCGCTCGCGGCGACGGTTGGGGAGGACGCGAGCGATCCGGTCGCGGCTCTCCCCGAGGTGGTGGTGGTCGCGGTCGGTTCGATCATCCAGCCCGTGGTCGCGGAGTTCCTCATCGAGGCGCTCGAGGACGCAGATCGATCTGGTGCGGCCGCTTTCGTGATCGAGCTCGACACCCCGGGAGGGCTGCTGACCTCGACGCGAGAGATCTTCACGGCGATGCTGGCGGCGCGCACCCCCACGGTGGTCTATGTCGCGCCGAGCGGTGGGCAGGCAGCGTCCGCGGGTTTCTTCCTGCTGATGGCGGCGGATGTCGCCGTGATGGCGCCGGGCACCAACAGCGGCGCGGCACACCCGGTGGGCGGACAGGGCGAGGATATCGAGGGAACGATGGGGGAGAAGGTGGAGCAAGATGCCGCCGCCACCATTCGCTCCCTAGCCGCGCGCAACGGTCGCGACCAGAAGCTGGCCGAGGCCGCGGTGCTGGAGAGCCGGTCGTACAGCGCCGAGGAGGCTCTTGCGAACGGCCTCGCCGACCTCGTGGCCCCTAGCCTCGAGCGGTTGCTGGCCGTCCTCGACGGGCGGCAGTTGGCGGACCCGGAGCGCCAAGAGCTCGTCCTGCGCACCGAGGGCGCGAACATGCGGCGGCTCGAGATGTCTCCATTCCAGCGCATCCGTTCGACCCTGGTGCATCCGAACATCGCCTACATGCTGCTGACCCTCGGCGGGCTGGGGCTCTACTTCGAGCTCGCCAATCCCGGCGCCGTGCTGCCGGGCGTCTTCGGCGCGATTTGCCTGATCCTCGGTTTCTACGGTATGTCGGTGCTGCCGGTGAACTACGCTGGAGCTGCCCTCATGGCGCTCGCGGGACTTCTGTTCTTCGCCGAGATCAAGGTCCAGAGCTTCGGCGTTCTCACCGCGGGTGGTCTGGCGAGCCTGGTGCTCGGATCGCTGATGCTGTTCCGCAGCGCCGACCCTGCCTTGCGCGTGAGCGTCCAGCTCGTCGTGGCGCTCAGCGTGCTGGCTCTGGTGGCTGCGGTCACGCTCGCGGCGCTGGCGTTGCGGGCGCAGCGCGAGCGCGTGACGACAGGGTCCGCGGGGATGGTTACCGAGCACGGGCTCGCGCGCAGAGATTTCGGGCCCGGCACAGGGAAGGTCGACTTGCGGGGCGAGATCTGGAACGCTGTCTCGGATGCGCCGATCGCGGCGGGGGATATGGTCGAGGTGGTGGAGGTGAGAGGGTTGACGCTGCACGTGCGTCCGCTCGCCGGCGCCGTCCCGGCAACGACGACCGAGTTGCCGGAGCCGCGGCCCACGACGGCGAGCGACGACCCGGCGAAAGTGGTGACCTGATGGAGCAGTTCGGAGGAACCATGACCGGCATCATCGCGTTCGCGGTCCTCTTGGGGACCATCGTCTTCTTTCGGTGGGTGAACATCCTCGCGGAGTACGAGCGTGGAGTCGTCTTCCGCATCGGCCGCCTGTTGCCGGAGCCGAAGGGCCCGGGGCTGGTGCTTGTTTTCTGGCCGCTCGACCGTCTCGAACGCATCTCGCTGCGCACCGTGGTGCTCGACGTGCCGCCGCAGGACGTGATCACCCGCGACAACGTGTCGGTCAAGGTGAACGCGGTGGTGTACTTCAGGGTGCTCGACCCCAACAGAGCGGTCGTGGAGGTCGAGAACTTCCTCTACGCCACGAGCCAGGTGGCGCAGACGACGCTCCGCTCGGTGCTGGGTCAGCACGATCTCGACGAGCTGCTGTCCAGCCGCGACATGCTCAACGAGCAGCTCCAGTCCGTGATCGACGCGCAGACCGATCCCTGGGGGGTCAAGGTCTCGATGGTGGAGGTCAAGCATGTCGACCTGCCCCAGGAGATGCAGCGGGCGATGGCGCGCCAGGCTGAGGCGGAGCGCGAGAAGCGCGCGAAGGTGATCCACGCCAGCGGCGAGCTCCAGGCTTCCAAACAGCTCGCCGAAGCGGCGACCGAGTTCGCCGCGAGCCCGGTGACCCTCCAGCTCCGCTACCTGCAGACGCTCACCGAGATCGCTGCCGAGCGCAACTCGACCATTCTCTTCCCGCTGCCGATCGAGCTGTTCAGCGCCTTCCTCGAAGGAAGAGGTGGCGGCAAACGCGGGGGTGGGGGCCAGGCTTGAGCGAATCTCGAGAGCGCAGCTACTACGAGATCGCGCTGACCAACGGCCAGGTCTTGGTGGCGTTCGGGATCCTGCTGCTCTGCGTGGCGGGAGCGTTCGTTTCGGGCATGTGGGTCGCTCGCGAGAGCCTGCGCGACCGACTCGAGGCGGCGGAGCTGGCGCAGGCGGTGGCTCAGCCCGACAGCGGGGAGGCGTCTTCCGACACGTTCGAGTTCTTTGGCGGGGATGCCGGGGCGGCGGGCGGCGCCCCGGATCGCTCCCTCGCGCGAATCGAGACGGTGGCCGAACCCGCCACCGCGCCAGCGGCGGCGGCGACCGGCGGCACACCTTCGAGACGCGCGGAGCGGCCCGCGGCGAGAGCAGGCGATCCCCGTGTGGCCGAGGCGCCGCGCCAGGTAGCCGCCGAGGCTGTCAAGGACGCCGAGCCCGAGCCAGCGACACAGATCGCCGAGCGGGAGACACCGCCGGTGCCGGCGGCACCTGAGTCTCCTGCGGTCAGGCCGGCGCCTTCGGGCGATCGAGCGCAGGAGCCCGCTGCCGGAGGGGTTGTGATCCAGGTGTTCTCGAGCGCCGACGAGACGCAGGCGAACGCGCTGATCGCCCGCTTGCGTGCCGACGGCTACCGCGCGTTCCTGTCGCCCGTCGAAGTCGACGGCCGCACCATGTTCCGCGTGCGGGTGGGCCCGTACGAGTCGCGCTCGGCGGCCGACGTCGACGCCGCCGAGCTCAAGCGTCGCCATCGCGTCGACACGTGGTTCCCGCGCTCCTGAGCGGCGGCTTCCGCAGGGTCCGGCGGGCGGCGGGCTCTCCGGCGCTCTTGACCGCACTCTTGGCGGTCGCCGCGGGAGGGCTGTGGGGCGCTTGCTTCGGACCTCGCGCGTGGCCAGGTCTGTCGCTGGTGGCTCTCGGTCCGCTCGTGCTGCTGCTCGGACGCCCGACCACGGCTTCGGCGCGTCGCGCGGCATGGATCGGCTGGCTGCACGGCACGGCAGCCTGGTGGGTGCAGGTGCCATGGATCGCCACGACCATCCACCGCTACGGCGGCCTGCCGCTGTGGGGCTCTCTCCTGCTCCTGTTGCTGCTGTGCCTCTATCTCGGTGCGTACCATGCCGCGTTCTCGTGTCTGGGACACCGACTGGTCGCGCGCGGCGACGCTGCCGCCCTTTGCGGGCTGCCGGCGATCTGGGTCTCCCTGGAGTGGCTGCGCGGGTACCTGCTCACCGGGTTCCCGTGGAACCTGGCCGGCTACTCGCTGGTCGACTGGCCCGGGGCGCTCGGGCTCGCACCATGGGCTGGAGCCTTCGGCCTCTCGTACCTGGTAGTCCTCTGCAACGTCTCCTGGGCGGTCGCTGTCACCCGACGGCGCTGGCGCCCGTTGGTTGGCGCGCTGGTCGCGGGAGGGTTCTTGGCCGCCGGCTGGGCGGCGCTGCGTGACGACGGCACCGAGACCGGCGACCGTGGGCTGGCGATCGCGCTGGTGCAGCCTGCCACCGGCATCGTCACCGACCCGTCATCCCCGGAGGTCTCTCGCTTCTACCGCAAGCTGATCGGCCTGAGCCGGTGCCCGGAGCCCGGGGCGCTCATCGTGTGGCCCGAGAGCGCTGCCTGGCCCTACTCGTGGCAAGGGCACGAGCCCTTGAGGCGCGACCTGCTGGCGTTGGCGGCCCAGGGATGCAGCGTGCTCCTCAACTCGTCGGTGTGGGACGGCGACGAGGTGTACAACTCGGCGCTCCTGCTGGCACCGGATGGTACGCTCCAGCGCTACGACAAGAACCACCTGGTGCCGTTCGGCGAGTACGTGCCCCTCGGCGAGCTGCTGCCGTTCGTGAGCCAGCTCGCCCGCGCGGCAGGCTCTTACGATGCCGCCAGCGACGTGCACCTGCTGGGATGGCAGGGCGAACGGCTCGGGCTCTCGATCTGCTTCGAGATCACGATGCCCCACCAGGTGGCGCTCCGCGCGCGACGCGGCGCCACGGTCCTCGTAACCTTGACCAACGACGCCTGGTTTGGCGACACTTCGGCTCCCTGGCAGCATCTCACCGCGGCGCGGCTGCGGGCAGCCGAGAACCGGCGGACGGTGCTGCGCGCGGCGATCACGGGCATCTCCGCGGTGATCGACGAGCGCGGGCGTGTGGTGAGGGAGCTTCCGGTCGACGAAGCGGGCGTGATCGAGGCACGGATCGCCGGCAGCTCGGCGCTCACGCCGTACACTCGGGCGCCGTGGGCGTTCCCGGCGGCGTGTGTGGTGGCAGGGATCGCCCTCATCGGGCTGAGGAGGAACCATGATCGGCGAAGCGCAACAGCAGGTCGAACGCGTGAAGACCCGACTCGAAACCCTCAGGGGGTACCTTTGACCGCGCCGACCTCGAACGACAGCTAGGCGAGATCGACCATCGCATGCAGCAGCCCGGCTTCTGGGATCGACCGGAAGATGGCGCCTCGCTGCTGCAGGAGCGTCGCGCGCTCGAGCGCAAGAAGCAGAGCCTCGACCGGCTCGAGCGGGATGCCGGGGACCTGGACGCGTGGGGCGAGTTGCTCGCCGAAGGCGAGGGCGAGGCCGAGGCCGACGCCGAGCTCGACAAGTTCCTCGATCGCGTCTCGGTCGATCTGGATCGTCTCGACCTCGAGCTCAAGCTCGCTGGTCCGGACGACCAGCGGAACGCCATCTGCGCGGTGCATCCCGGCGCCGGAGGCACGGAGTCCCAGGACTGGGCCGAGATGCTGCTGCGCATGTACCTGCGCTGGGGGGAGCAGAACGGCTTCGAGGTGGAGCTGCTGGATCGTCAGGACGGCGAGGAGGCAGGGATCAAGAGTGCCACGTTCGTGGTGCGCGGCGAGTATGCCTACGGCTACCTCCAGGGCGAGAGCGGCGTGCATCGGCTCGTGCGCATCTCGCCGTTCGACGCGCAGAAGCGCCGCCACACCTCGTTCGCTTCGGTCTACGCCTACCCGGAGGTCGACGACGACATCGAGATCGAGATCGAGGACAAGGACTTGCGGGTCGACACGTTCCGCTCGTCGGGAGCCGGCGGGCAGCACATCAACGTCACCGATTCCGCGGTGCGAATCACCCACATGCCGAGCGGCATCGTGGTGAGCTGCCAGAACGAGCGCAGCCAGCACAAGAATCGGGCCACCGCGATGAAGGTCCTGCGCGCGCGGCTGTACGATCTCGAGCTCAGGAAGCGGCAGGACGAGCTCGACAAGCGCGAGGGGGAGAAGAAGGAAATCGGCTTCGGCAGCCAGATCCGCAGCTACGTGCTCCATCCCTATCGGATGGTGAAGGACCACCGCACTGGCATCGAGGTCGGCGACACCGACCGCGTGCTCGACGGTTACCTGGCACCGTTCATCGAAGCGTTCTTGAAGGGCCAGATCGGGAAGGGGGAGGTAGAGGGGTAGGGCCGGCACGAGCCGCCCCGGCTGACCCGAGCCCTCCGATCCAGAGGCTCCTGCCACGAGGACCATGCCCGTGCCCCTCCGCCTCGACTACGTTTCGCCGTTGCCGCCGGTGCGATCCGGCATCGCGGACTACAGCGCCGACCTCCTGCCCGAGCTCGCGTCCCGTTGCGACCTTCGGGTCGCGCGCCTGCCCGGGCAGGAGATGGCTCGCGAGCTGGAGGCCCGGTACCCGGTGGTGGGGCTCGAGCAGACCGGCGCCGACGGCCGGCTGCCGCTCTACCAGGTGGGAAACAACGCCTACCACGAGGCGGTGGTGTGCCGAGCGGAAGCCTCCCCCGGTGTGATCACGCTGCACGACGTGTACCTCCACCACTTGCTGATGGAGCGCACGCTCCGGCACCACGACCTCGACGGCTACGTGCGTGCGCTGGTCGCCGACCACGACTGGGTCGGGGGAGCGGTGGCGCTGCCGCCGCGATGGGCAGGGTTCGGTCGCGCCGCCCTGTTCGCTCTGCCGGCGCACCGCAGCCTGCTCGAACGCCAAAGGGGCGTCCTCGTGCACGGATCGTGGGCGAAGCGCGAGCTCGAGGACGAGGGGATCGCCGTGCCCGTGCGCGTGGTGCCGATGCCGATGCCGGCGCCCCCGGTCGAAGCCGCGGAAGGGCTCCAAGCGCGGCAGCGACTCCGGATTCCCGTGGACGCTTTCGTGATCGGCTCGTTCGGTTTCCAGACGCCGATCAAGCGCACCGAGGTCGTGATCAGGGCACTGGCTCGTCCCGGGCTCGAGCGCGTGCACCTTCTCGTCGTGGGCGAGTCCTCGCCGGCGGTCGACCTCGAGCTCGTGGCACGCGAAGCCGGCGTCGGCGGGCGCGTCCATTACTTGGGTTTCGTGCCGCCGGCAGAGTACACCGCGGCGGTGCTGGCATGTGACGTGTGCGCGAACCTCCGCCATCCCACGGCAGGCGAAACCTCGGCGTCACTGCTGCGGCTCTTCGCCGTTGGTCGCGCTGCCGTGGTTTCGGACTACGGCCAGTTCGCAGAGCTGCCGGAGGAGGTTGTGCTGCGCGCTCCGCTGGAGGCCGTGGCCGAAGATGGTGAGGTCGAGGCGCTGGCTTCGACGATCCGCGCGCTGGCGGCAGCACCCGAGCGCTGCCGGAGCATGGGTGAGGCAGCCCGGCGGATGGTGGTGGAGCGGCACGACCCGGGTCGTGCCGCGAGCGCTCTGGTCGAGGCCTGCCACGAGCTCGGCGACCTGCCTCCGGGCTCCGGTCGCGAAGGCACGCGATGGCCGGACAGAGCGCCGCCCACTACCCTGACGTGGGGCGACCTGCGCGGCTCGGTCGAGGTCTCCGGCCTGGAGGGTTGGGAGCCCGGGTCGCGCCGAACCCTGCGCATCACCCTGCGCAACTCGGGTTGCGCGCGGTGGCTGACGCCGGAGAGTCGCGAAGGAGGCGTGGCGATCGAGTGCCGGCTCACGGACCGCGACGGCCACGAGGTGTCGCGCCTGCCCTGGATCGCGCTGCCGAGGGTCGTCGAGCCAGGAGATTCGCTAGAGCTAGAGCTCGCGCTGCGTCGGCCATACGGTCCAGCGACCCTGCGAGTCGTGCCGCTGGTGATCGGCGGCGAGTCCTTCGCCACGTCGGGCGGCCCATACTTCGAACAGGCGTTGAGCGGATGCGCCGGACCCCTCGCCGCACCGGCGACCACGAGGCCCCGGATAACATCGTCGTCCACCGGTGACGCGCCGGTCTCGCGTGCCAAGAGGACCCAGCCATGACCGCAACAGCCACTTCCAGCTCTCTCGACGCCATCGCCTCGCATCTGGGCGCCGAGGCATCCAGCCTGCTCGAGCACACCTGCGCCGGGATTCCCAAAGAGCAGCTATCGCTGCCGGGTCCCGACCATCTGGACCACGCGTTCGGTGGCTCGGATCGCACGCCCCAGACCCTGGTCAGCCTGCAGCGCATCGTCGGTCATGGCCGCCTCGCGGGCACCGGCTACTACTCGATCCTGCCGGTCGACCAGGGCATCGAGCACTCCGGCGCCGCTTCGTTCGCGCCGAACCCGATCTACTTCGACCCCGAGAACATCGTGAAGCTCGCCATCGAGGGCGGCTGCAACGCCGTCGCCTCGACGCTGGGCGTGCTGGGCGCGGTGTCTCGCCGCTACGCGCACCGCATCCCGTTCGTGGTCAAGATCAACCACAACCAGCTCCTGACCTACCCGAGCCGCCACCGGCAGGTCCTCTATGCGCAGGTCGAGCAGGCCTGGGACCTGGGTGCTGCGGCGGTCGGCGCGACCGTCTACTTCGGCGCCGAGGACAGCGACGAGATGCTGGTGGAGATCGCCGAGTGCTTCTACCACGCTCACGAGCTGGGCATGGCGACCATTCTCTGGTGCTACCTGCGCAACTCGGCCTTCAAGAAGGACCGGGTCGACTACCACGCATCGGCGGACCTCACCGGGCAGGCCAACCATCTCGGAGTCACCATCGAGGCCGACATCATCAAGCAGAAGATGGCGACCAACAACGGCGGATACCGGGCGGTCGGCTTCGGCAAGACCCATGATCTCGTCTACGGCAAGCTGGTCACCGACCACCCAGTAGACCTCGTGCGCTGGCAGGTGGCGAACTGCTACATGGGGCGGATCGGGCTGATCAACTCCGGCGGCGAGTCCAAGGGCGCAGGCGACGTCGCTGCCGCGGTCCGCACGGCGGTGATCAACAAGCGCGCCGGCGGCAGCGGCCTGATCTCGGGACGCAAGGCGTTCCAGCGTCCGATGGCGGATGGCGTGGACCTGCTCCACGCCATCCAGGACGTTTATCTGTGCCAGGACGTGACGGTGGCGTGAGGGCGGCTGCCGCTCCGAGCCTTACCGTCCGGCGGTGAGCGGCGATTTGCCAACGCCTACCAGGTCGGACGCGTCGATTCCCGCGCTGCGGCAGGTCGCGTTGGGGGTTTTCCGCGCCGGGCTGCAGGCGGCGGATCCTGTCGAGTCGGTGGGTAGTTGCCTGCGCTCCAAC
>DATLFI010000407.1:0-9914 GCA_035524895.1 Thermoanaerobaculia bacterium
AGGATCCTCCACGGCCGGTCGCCCGCCTGCGTCTCGAACGCCGCCACGAGACGACCCAGTTGGGAGTCCATATACGCGATCTCGCCGAGGTAGGGGTTGCCCGCATAGCGACTGCGGAACGGCTCCGGCGGATCGTAGGGGTCGTGCGGGTCGAAGTAGTGCACCCAGAGGAACGTCGGAGCAGATCCGGTCTCGCGCAGCAGCTCGAGCGCCAGATCGGTGGTGTCCGCCGCGCGCCGCTCGTTCGCGGACCCGAACGCGTCGTCGTAGCGCTCGAAGCCCGCGTGCAGGCCGAATTGCCGCGCCAGGGGCAGCGCCGACACGAAAGCCGCCGTGCGATAGCCCCGCTCTCGCAACCGTGGCGCCAGCAGTGCTTCATCGCGGGCGAAGACGCGCGAGTTCTCGTGCATGCCGTGATCGCGCGGATAGAGCCCCGTGTGCATCGAGACGTGCGAGGGCAGAGTCAGCGGTGCTGTGGCGTAGGCCTGCGTGAAACGAGCTCCCCGCGCAGCCAGCGCCTCTAGCGCCGGTGTCTCGACATGGTCCGACTCGAAGCCCACGGCGTCGGCGCGGGTCGTGTCGAGGGTCACCAGCAGTATCGACGGCAGCTCCGTGGTCTCACCCTCGTCGGGTTCACCGCTGGGATCACCCGCCGGCGTACACGACACGAACGACACGAGCGCGAGGGAAGCGATGCCCGAGACCGCCGCCGAGGAGGCCTTCCACTTGCGGCACCATGCCTGCCGACGCCGAGCGTCCTCGCGGTTGGATCCCTGGAGCTCCCGCATCGCAGCGAAGCCTACAAGGCGCGATCCCGGACGGCAGCGACGGGCGCACCTCGTACAATCCCCGCGTCGTGCCCCTGCTACTCCTGCTCGCATCCTTGCTGGCGACCGGCGTGTCCTCGACCACCGACACTGCGACCCACCAGCTTCCCCGGTTGCTGTGGGATACGTGGCCCGAGCACCGGGTCGTGGACCAGACGCCACCCTGTCTGCGACCGGCGGACCTCGATGCCGCGCTCGATCTCCTCGCGCAGCGGCACGGCGAGCGACTGCGTGTCGAGGAGGTCGGCCGATCGGTCCTCGGCAGGCCGCTGCGCCTGATCACACTCGGCCGAGGCCCGGAGAAGATTCTTCTCTTCTCGCAGATGCACGGCGACGAGCCGTCCGCGACCCCGGCGCTTCTCGACATGGTCGGCCTGTTGCTGGAGCCGGCGGCGCGCCCCGAGCTAGCGCGCATCCTCGAGCGCTTCACCCTGCTGGTGCTGCCGATGCTCAACCCGGACGGCGCCGAGATCTACCAGCGCCGCAACGCGCAAGGCATCGATATCAACCGCGACGCCCTCAACCTCGCGACCCCGGAAGGGCGTGCCCTCAAAGCGGTGCGCGACCGCCACGAGCCCTTCTTGGCGTTCAACCTGCATGACCAGAACCGGCGCACCGCGGTGGCGGACACCGGCCGCCTCGCCACCATCGCCGTGCTCGCGGTCTCGGGTGACGAAGCGCAAACCGTCACACCGGGACGACTCCGCGCCATGCGCGCCTGCAGCGCGCTGGTCACCACGCTCGCGCCCTACCTCGAGAGCGAGGTCGGCGGCGGCGTCGCGCGCTACGACGAGGACTGGAACGCCCGGGCGTTCGGCGACAACCTCACCGCCTGGGGCACTCCCGTGGTGCTGCTCGAAAGCGGCGGTCTGCCGCCCGGGCGGAATCTCGCGGAGCTGGCGCGACTCAACTTCGTGGGCGTGCTCACGGTGCTCGCCGAGCTCGCCACCGACGACCTGCAGGGTCACGACCCCGCGATCTATCGGAAGCTGCCGAAGACCGCCTCCAACGGCTGGGCCGATGTCGTGGTACGCGGCGGCAGCGTGTGGCAACCGAGCTCGCCGCTGCCCTACCGTGCCGATCTCGCGTTCGACCTACCCCGCCCGGATCGCGCGGAGGCCGACTGCGCTGCCGGCACGCAGCAGCACGCGGGCGCGCGGCTGGTCGAGGTCGGCGACGCGCGTTTCATCGGCGCAGGGCAGTCGATCGAGGCGGCAGGACGATGGATCGTCCCGGCGCTGCACGCGTCGACCCGCGGCTGGCGAGCTCGGCGTTGGCTAGACGCTGGGGCGCTCGACCGACTCGCTCGCCACGGCGTCGCGACAGTGCGCTGGCACGTAACAGCGACGCGACTCGCCGCCGCGCTCGATCACGCGGAGGCGCTCGCCGCCACCGGGCGCGCCCGCCTCGAGCCGACCGTCGGAGCGCCGGACCGCGGCGCGATCCTGCTGTCGGGAGCACCCGAGGAGCCACCGGCCGGAGCCACCTTCGGCGAGCTCGTGGCGCGACTCGGCGGCTCGACCGATGGCGCCACAGCCACCGGCACCAGCGCTTCGTCCTTAGGTCTGCCGCCCCTGCGCCCGGGGAGCTCCGCCTCGTTCCTGCTCCTGATGCCACCGGGCTCACGCGAGGCACCGCCCGATCCGAGCGCGGCCCGGTTCGAGTCGGCGTGGATCGATGGCGTCGAGCATCGCGCTCCGAACGCCGCCGCGAACGCCGATGCTTGATCACAGTGGTCCCCGCGGTGCGAGCTCCTGGCCGGTCGTCGTCGTCTGGTTACACGCGGCGATCGTCGCCGCGGCAACCCTGCAGCCGCTGCACGCACAGCCCGTCGCGATCGGTCTCGAGCGAGTCGGGAGCGGCGAGCAAGCAGCACCCGTAGGGCGTGTCGGGCTCCTCGCGCACGGCGCCTCCGTGACGCTCGACGGACGACACGCCATCGAGGTGCTGCGCGGCCGTGGCGTCGAGCTGGTGAGGCTGCTCACGCCCGAGCACGGCCTGCGCGGCGAGGCCGCTGCCGGCGAGCCGGTGCCGAGCGGCGTCGATCCAGGAAGCGGCCTGCCGATCGTGAGTCTCTACGGCGAGAAGACGCGGCCCGACCCGGCCGATCTCGCGGGCCTGGACGTGCTGGTGGTCGACCTCCAGGACGCCGGGGTGCGCTTCTACACTTATGCCAGCACGATGATCCACTGCCTCGACGCCGCGGCCGAGGCTGGGATCGAGGTGGTGGTGCTCGACCGCCCCAACCCGCTCGGCGGCGAGCGGATCGAGGGGCCGGTAGCGGATCGCCGGCGCGTGCCGGTGAGCCTCGTCAACATGACGCCGGGCCCGCTGGTGCATGGGCTCACCCTCGGGGAGCTCGCGCTCCTCGCCAACCACGGCCGCGAGCGGCCCGCGCGGCTGCGGGTGATACCGATGCGCGGCTGGCGACGCGCGATGACCTGGATCGACACCGGCCGGCCCTGGACCCAGCCGTCACCGAACCTCCGCAGTGCCGAGGCGGCGCTCGCCTACCCTGCGGTGGCGCTGCTCGAAGCCACGAACGTCTCGGAGGGCCGCGGCACCGCCGAGCCGTTCCTGCGGCTCGGCGCACCGTGGCTCGACACGGCCGGCGCGGTACGGCTGCAGCGGGTCGCGGCACCTGGCTTCGAGCTGAGCCCGATCCAGTTCACGCCGCGATCGTCCCGCGCAGCGCCGGCGCCCAAGCACCTCGACGTCGAGTGCGCCGGAGTCGAAGTGCAGGTGACCGATCCCGACGACGCCGAGCCCTACCGCCTCGGCCTCGAGCTGCTCGCAGCGCTCTCGGCGGAGCGGGGCTTCTCCTGGCGCGACGACGGCGCCGCGCTCTCTTGGCTGCTCGGCACGCCCGAAGTCTACGCCGCCCTCTCTCGCGGTGACTCGGTGGCCCAGATCGTCGCGCGCGATCGAGACGACCACGCAGCCTGGCGGCTGGAGCGCCGGCCGTTCCTGCTCTACGACTGAAGCTCTGCTGCGGCGGCGCGATCGACCACCAGCTCGAGCTCCGCATGGTCGCGCAGCAAGGAGCACGGCCACGCGGGATGTCGTGGCCCTTCGCGCAAGGCGCGCACCGCTGCCGCCTTCGTGGCGCCGGTCGCCAGCACCAGCAACGAGCGCGCCCCGCGCAGGTTGCCCAGCCCCATGGTGATCGCGCGAAGGGGTCGCCACTCTTCCGGTAGGCCGAGCGCGTCCGCCAGCGCGTCGGGCAATGTCACCACGTGCGACTCGTCACGCGGGGGCCCGGGCAGGTTGTACGCCACGTGGCCGTCGGCGCCGAGGCCGAGCACGGCGAGATCGAGACCGCCCGCAGCGGCGAGCGCCGCGTCGTAGCGCCGGCACTCGGCTTCCAGGTCCCCGTCGGTACGAGGGATCTCCGATCGGAGCGGTTCGAGACCGATGCGCGCTCCGGCGTGTCGCTCCATGTAGCCGCGGAAGCTGTCCGGATGCCCGGGGGGAAGCACCAGCTCGTCGAGGTTGAAGCCGGTCGCGTGGCGGAGGTCGAGGCGACCGCTCCGATGCCTCCGTGCGAGCTCCGCGTAGAACTGCACCATGGTTCGCCCCGTGGGCAGACCCAGCACCAGCCGCGCGTTCCGGGAGACCGCGTGCTCGAGACGGTCTGCCCCAGCGAGGGCAACCTCCTCGACCCGCTCGCAGACCCGAACCCTCATGTCGCCGCGAGTGCGCCAGCGAGCCCGCCGAAATGGATGAGCCGTACGCCGAGCGTCTCCACGAGCTGCTTCGCCTCGTCGCTGGTGAGCACCTCGATCTCGTGCTCACGTTCGACGGCGTAGGCGCTCTCCATCCGTAGCTCTTCGTCGACGTGTCCGGGATGACACATCAGCTCGGTGACGCCAGGGGGCAGAGCTTGCATCACGCGGCGCAGCGTCGCCATGTTGGCGCCCTCGCCATAGAAGTCCTCGACGAAGTGATCCGTGGTGGCGACACCGCGGCGACGGAGCTCTTCCGCCATCGCGGGCGAGGCCGCGCGCACCGGCAAGGCGTGTCGTGTCGCGAGCACGAGCAGAGCTTCGAGCGCCACGGGCACTCGATGGGCGTGGTGGTGGCTGTCGAGGTGGCTCGGCAGGCGGCCGGTGAGCTCCTGGAACAGCGCGAGCTGAGCGCGAGCCTCCGCCAGGACCTCGTCCGCCGCCGCTGATACGAGCCGCTGGTCGGGACGTCGCGACAGTCGGCCGTCCTCGTCGACGAGGCTCGGCACGTCCTCCGGAGGCAGCAGCGGCGTGCCGCCGCTCCACTGGACGTGCAGCCCGACTCCGAGCTCAGGGTACGACGCCGCGACGCGCGCAGCGCTCTCGGCCGCCGGGTAAGCGACCATCAGCGTGGCGCTGGTCACCATCCCCCGCTCGTGCGCCTCGAAGATCCCGGCGCTGATCGCTTCGGTGCGGCCGAGGTCGTCGGCGTTGATGATCAGCCAGCGAGCGCTCATTTCGACGCGCCCGCTTTCAGCAGCGCGAGCGCGAGGCGAACCGCGCCGGTAGCGGGCTCGTCGTCGAGCCGAGCCACACGCGCTCGGGGCAGCTCGAGCTTCGCCGTGAACCGCTCCACGAGACTCGGGCAACCCCTGAAGGCGCCGCCGGCGAGCACGACCGGGAACGAAGCCGGTAGCTCGAGCTGGTTCGCCACCGCGCGCGCGCTCCGCGTCAGGTGCTCCGCTGCCTCGTCGACGACCTCGAACGCGACGCGGTCACCTTCCTCCACCGCCTCCTGGATCATCGGCAGGAGCGTCGCGATGCGTTCGCGGAACGTGGTGTTCTCGTCCTGCACCCACGACAACAGACCGGCGGGCATCTCGAGCCCGAGGGCACGGGCAATCTTGCTTGCGAGCGACGTGCGCGGGCCGCGACCGTCGACGCCCCGCACGCTCTTCCTCAAAGCAACGCGCCCGATCCACACCGCCGACCCTTCGTCGCCCAGCAGCTCCCCCCAGCCACCCGAACGAGCCGTGTGACCGGCCGGGTCGACACCGTACGAGATCGAGCCGGTCCCGGAGATGACAACGATGCCGTAGCCCTCGGGGGCTCCGGCGAGGAGCGCGATGGTCGCGTCGTTGACCACCCGCACCGGCGCCGAGACCCCGAGCCGGCGCAGCATGCCCTCGACGGCGTCGCGCTCCTCCGGCCGATCCACCCCCGCCATGCCGACACAGAGCGCCGCAACACCGTCTTCCGGAGCGAGCTCGGCCAACACCTCGCGTAGGGTCTGCTCGACCACCTCCTCGCCCTGCAGATGGAGGTTCGCGCCGCCGCGACGCGCACGGGCCCGAACCGCGCCGGTTTCGTCCGCGAGGAGCGCCAGCGTCTTGGTGCCGCCGGCATCGATGCCGATCACTGCGCCCACGATCGCGAGAGCTTACAGTGCCTCCCCTGTCCGACCTGGCACGGGCACCTTTGGAGCGCGTGGGGGCGCCGCCTCGAGTGCGGCCCTCACGTGGCCTCCCGCATCGGCGAGGCGCCGTCGCGCCAGCTCGGCGTCGCACCGCGCAAGCGCCATCACGATCGCGGTCTTCACCTCGCCCCCTGCCTCCTCGTGCAGGCGCCGGGCCTGGTCGAGCGGAACTCCGGCCGCTGCCGAGATGATGCGCAGGCTGCGGTCGCGCAGCTTTGCCGAGCCGGGGCGAAGGTCGACCATCAGGTTCTGGTAAACCTTCCCCAGACGCACCATCGCGGCGGTCGTGATCGCGTTCAGCGCCGCCTTGGTCGCCGACCCCGCCTTCAGCCTCGTCGAGCCAGCCAGCACCTCGGGCCCGGTGTCGAGCGCGATCACGAGGGTGGCCGTCGCGTCGAGATCGCGCCCAGCGGCGGCGCACGTCAGCAGCACCGTGCGCGCCCCGCGCGCGCGCGCCCCGTCGAGCGCGGCACGAGTGAACGGCGTCACCGAGCTGGCAGACAGGCCGATGCAGAGATCGCCGGTCCGCAGCCCGTCGCCGACCCTGCGTCCCTCGTCTTGGCGGTCTTCGGCGCCCTCGCGCGCGCGAAACACCGCCTCCTCGCCGCCCGCGAGCGCCGCTCTGATTCGCTGCGGCTCGGTGCCGAAGGTCGGCGGGCATTCCGCCGCTTCGAGCACGGCCAGCCGACCGCTGGTTCCGGCGCCCGCGAGCACGACGTCGCCGCCGCCCGCGAGCGTCTCGGCGACCCAGTCCGCGACGCGCGCGATCTCGACACGCAAGGCGAGCACCGCGTCCAAACCACGGCGGTCCTCCTCCAGCACCAGCTCGACCACACGCTCGACCGGCAGGGAATCGAGGTCCAGGGTTCCGGGATGACGCCGCTCGGTGGGAAGCTCTCCCCACCCTGCGGCGCTCTCTGCGGTGCTCTGTGCGTTGCGCTCCGCGTCGCTCTGGCTCATGGTGGGTCCTGTCCGCTTGGTGGAGTCACTGTCCGCTCCGTCCTGGGTTCCACCGCGTCGCCGAACAGCGACCGCACCACGGCCTCGTGGAAGCGCGGGCGCAGCTCGATCAGCTTGCGGTTGTCGCGGGTCGGATGCACGCGGTTGGTGAGCAGGATGGCGAACAGGTCGCGCTCGGGGTCGAGCCACAACGAGGTGCCGGTGTAGCCGGTGTGACCGAACGAGGAGGCCGAGAAGAATCGTCCGGCCGAGCTCTGCTCCGAGGGCGTGTCCCAACCGAGAGCCCGGCTACTGCCGGGAACCCGCTCGGCTCGGCTCGTGAAGAGAGCGACGGTGTCGCCGCGCAGCAGCCGCGCTTCGCAGGAGACGCCGCCGTCGAGCAGGAACTGCGCGAACACCGCGAGATCGCCGGCGGTCGAGAACAGGCCTGCATGCGGCGCGACTCCGCCCAGCGCCGCGGCGTTCTCGTCGTGGACCTCACCATGGACCACTCTGCCCCGCCACGGATCGTTCTCGGTCGGCGCGATCCGCGGCAGCAGGTCCAACCCGGGGCGGTAGCGCGTCTCGGTCATGCCGAGCGGGCCGAAGATCCGCTCTCGAGCGAGGCGATCGAGCGGCAGACCCGAGAGCCGCTCCAGGATCTCGCCCAGCAGCAGGATCCCCAAGTCCGAGTAGACGGTGGCGGTGCCGGGAGCGCTCTCCAGCGGCAGGGCGAAGACCTCCTCGAGCGCGCGCCTCTTCGCTTCGTCTGGTGGCTCGGCGCCGACGCGTCGGTACAGGTCGGTCCACCAGAGAATGCCACTCGAGTGGGCGAGCAGGTCCACCACCCGCACCGTCTCCTTGTCGCCGCCGCGCAGCTCCGGCAGGTATGCCGCGATCGAGGCCTCGAGATCGAGACGTCCTTTCTCGACCTCGAGCATGGCGAGAGTGGTCGTCGCCACCACCTTGGTGAGCGAGGCGAGGTCGTAGAGGGTGTCCGCGCGTACCTCGGGCGTATCGTCGCCCCAGCTCGTGCGGCCGCGTGCCTCGGCGAGAACCAGCTCGCCCCGGAAGCCGACCATCGCGACCGCACCCGGCATGGCGCCATCGGCGATGCCCTCTTGCAGGACTTCGCCAACCGGGCCGAAGTCGAAGCCGGGAGCACGGCGATCCGTGAGGAGGTGTGCCCGGTCGAAGCAACCCGTGGCGCGTGGCAGTGCCTGGCCATCTCCGGGCGGGCGCTCCTCGTCCAGCGCCACCGGCAGACGGCCAGCGATCGCGATCTCGCCGAAGAGCCCTCGAGCCAGAGCTCGTTGGCTCTCTGGCGACGCGTCGTAGGTGGCGAGCGCCGCCACACCGGGCGGGGCGTCGCGTAGCACCCACGGGTCGGCGAGCGCGACGTACGACACCGGGATCCCGCGTTCGACCAGGCTCCCGATCCACTGCCGGATCGACTCGCGCCCGCCGGCACGGTTGTGCGCGAAGTCCGCGACCACCACGACCGCGCCCCGGCGCGCCGCCGATGGTTCGAGCACCTCGACCTTCGGGGTCGCCTGGTCGGAAAGCGGGATCACGCGATGCTCGAGTATCGCCGTGCGCCGTCGCAGCTCGTCGGCCAGAGGCCGCTGCTCCGAGGAGCGATCGCGACTGTCCACCAGGCTCACTAGCAGCACCGGAGGGGGAGACCGGCTCGACAGGGGCAAGACCGACCCGGGGTCGGAGACCAGCGTCAACGCGCGCTCGGCGATGGCTCGAGCGACCGCACCCGAGCGTGAGTCCCCCACCACGTCCCCGGTCGACGCAGGCTCGGGCGCGCTGGGATGCGAGAGACCGAGTCGGGCCTTTGCTCGAAGCACCCGCTGGACCGCTTCGTCGACTCGCGCCTCGGTCAGCTCTCCGCGCCGCACCGCGCGAACCACGGCATCCCAGGCAACGCGCGGATCCGGAGGCACCAGCAGGAGGTCGACGCCAGCCGCCAGCGACTCGACCGCGACTGCGCCGTCCCAGGCCCCGGCCGCACCCTTCATGTCCAGCGCGTCGGCCACCACCAAGCCACCGAACTGCAGCTCGCCACGCAGCACCGGGCCGAGGATCTCGGGAGAGCGCGAGGCGGGACGGTCGCTGCGGCCGTCGAGCCCGGGGTAGGCGACGTGCGCCACCATGACGGCGCCGGCTCCGGTCTCGATGGCCGTGCGAAACGGCGCCAGGTCGCGCTCCCGGAGGTAGGCACCCGGCAGCCAGACGACAGGCAGCTCGTGATGCGAGTCGACGCCCGTGGCACCGTGGCCGGGAAAGTGCTTGAGCACCGCGAGAGCACCCTCGTCCTGGACGCCCGCGACGAACGCGGTGCCGAGCGAGCCGACCAGGCCGCTATCCGCCGCGAATGCCCTGGTGCCGATCACCAGGCTCTCCGGCGTGGTCGAGAGGTCCAGCACCGGCGCTAGCACCACCTGCACTCCCACCGCACGAGCCTCGCGTGCGGTGATCGCGCCCATCTCCCGCACCAAGGTCCGCGTTTCCTCGAGGCCCCAACCGAGCGCTGCCGCTCCCGCCGCCATGGCGCGTGGAAAGCGCGTCGCGCCGTCGAGACGCATCGCCGCTCCCCACTCGTAGTCCGAAGCCACCAGCAGCGGCACCGCCGATGCCCGCTGCAGGCGAGCCACCGCGGCCGCCGTCGAGCGCGGGTCGCCGGCGAACACCACCACGCCCCCGATCCGCCCGGCGCGC
>DATLFI010000408.1:0-13985 GCA_035524895.1 Thermoanaerobaculia bacterium
CCGCAGACGGCCCCACGCCGCCCCAACCGCCTGGGGCGCGGGGGTTTGCGGCCGCTGGCTGCGTTGGGCCTCCTGCACGATGTCACCGCATCGCGTTCGTCGGCCACGCCTTGCCAGCGGCCGCAGATCCCCGCGCGCAGCCTCACGCGGGTTTCACCACTGGCTGCTAGTGCTCTTGCTGGCCTTCTGCTGCACTGCGGCCGCCGCCCAGCGGAAGAAGCCGTCGGGGTCGGCTCCCGATGACGCCTTCGAGGACAGCACCAGCGTCGTCGAAGTGCAGGTGCCGGTCAACGTGGTCGGCAAGGACGGCCATCCGATACGCGGACTGAGCGCCGGCGACTTCCAGCTCCTGGACAACGGAATCGAGCAGGAGATCGTCGCCTTCCAGGTCGTCGACCTGGAATTGCTCGAGCCGGATCCGCTGCGTCCGAACCTGGTCGAGGAGGCGATCCCCGCCGCGGCGCGGCGACACTTCTTGTTCCTGTTCGACCTGTCCTTCTCGCGTCCGGTGAACGTCCTGCGAGCCCGCCAGGCTGCCCAGCGCTTCGTGGTCGAGTCGATGCATCCGACCGACCTCGCGGCAGTCGCGACCCACAGCATCGAGCGCGGTCCCGAGCTGATCGTCACCTTCACCCCCGATCGCGCGCAGCTCGCGCGTGCCATCGACACGCTGGGAGCGCCCCAACTGCTCAAGCGGGCAGCACGGGACCCGCTTCGATTCGTGATCGACACCGTCGACGCCGACGGGGGTTTCCTGACCAGCGACACCCAAGCGTCGCGGCCGATCGGGGAGCTCGAGTCGATCTCGACGTACCTGAGCATCATCGGCGGGCAGATGGCGAAGATGGAGAAGTCCTTCTACCGCGGCCAGATCTCGTCGTGGACCGGCTCGATGTCGGCGATGGCGAAAGTCTTCTCGACGGTCGAGGGGCGTAAGCACGTGGTGTACTTCACGGAGGGCTTCGATGGGCGGCTCGTGCTCGGTCGCCAGCCCGACAAGAACGATCCCGAGGCCGAGCGCGATTACATCAACACTCAGTTCGGCAACTTCGGACTGGTCGACCTGGACGACACGTTCGGCAACACCCAGCTGCAGACCGAGATCATGCTCATGCTGGAAGAGTTTCGTCGCGCGGACTGCGTGCTGCAGGTGGTCGACATCTCGGGGATCCGAGCCGATCTTCCGGCCGAGAACCGCCAGCGGCGCGTCAACGCCGACGTCCTTTTCCTCATCGCGAACGAGACGGGAGGCCGGCTGTACGAGGACGACAACGACTTCCTGCATCAGCTCGGTGCCGTGCTGGAGCGATCTAATGTCACCTACGTGCTCACATTCCGGCCCAGAAAGATCCAGTTCGACGGCTCGCACCACCATCTCAAGGTGCGCGCCAACGTGCCGCGCGGGGTGCGGCTCTCGCACCGCAGCGGGTACTACGAGCCGAGGCCGTTCGAGGAGCTGCACCAGCTCGAGAAGAACTTGCTCGCCTCCGACCTGATCGCTGCCGCGGCGCCCAAGAGCGACGTCAGGGTGCACGTGCTGGCGGCGCCCTTCCGGGCCACCGAGGAGCTGGCGTACGTGCCGGTGATCATCGAGGTGCCCGGTGCCGACCTGCTAGTGGGGCACGACGCCGATTCGATGCCGGTCGAGCTCTACGCCTACGTGACGGACGAGCGCGGCGAGATGAAGGACTTCTTCACCCAGCTCGTGACCCTCGACCTGCGGGGAAGGCGCGATCTGCTCGAGCGGACCGGGGTCAAGTACTACGGACACCTCGACTTGCGCGCAGGTAGCTATCTGGTGCGCGTGCTCGCCCGCAACGCGCGAACCGGCCGCACTGGAGTCGAAACGATCCAGGTCGAGGTGCCTCCCTACCTCGAGGCGGCGCCCCAACTGTTGCCGCCGTTTTTCGTCGAGGAGCCGGGAAGCTGGTTCCTGGTGCGCGAGCCGGCGTCGGAGTACACCAAGAGTCGGGTCTATCCCTTCACCGTCAACGGCGATCCCTACGTGCCGTCTGCCATGCCGGCGATCCCAGCGGACCGTCTGGCCGAGCTCTGTCTGGTGGCCTACAACCTGGGCCGAGGCGAGCTCGCGCTCGAGGGCCAGGTGACGCTCGCCGACGGTACTCCGATCGAGGGCGGAAGGCTCGACCTGCGGGAGCGTACCGTCACCGGCATCGACGGGCTCGACAAGCTCACCGCGACCTTCCTGCCGAGCGGGCTCGAGGTCGGCGACTATTTGTTACGCGTATCGATCACGGATCCCGCAACCCAGAGCAGGAGCAGCAGCGCGATCGCGTTCCGCGTGTCCCCGGGCGGGCAATCGTTGTGACGCGTCCGACGACCCGCTCGATCCACCGGAGCGGGGATGATGCGCTGCTATACGAGATCGCCGCCGGACATGCGTAACCGCGCCGACTCGCGGGCCGCGCTGCCGGCCGCTTCCAGGAGACCATCATGAGACCGCGAATCCACTCCGGTGCAGTATTCCCTTTGACGCTCGCCCTGGTCGTTTCGGGGCTGGCGGCAAGCAAATTGGAGTCGCAGAGGCAGCGCTTTCAAGACACCACCACCGTGACTCTGGTGGAGGTGCCGGTGCAGGTCACCGTCAAGGGCGAGCCAGTGCGCGGCCTGACCCAGAGCGACTTCGAGATCTTCGAAGGGCGGAAGAAGCAGGACATCGTCGCCTTCGAAGTCGTCGATCTCTCGGCCCTGTCGGCCGCCAATGCGTCGGGTTCCGCACCCGAGATCCCTCTGGCCGGCAGGCGACACTTCCTGGTGTTCTTCGACCTCAGCCTGTCGAATCCGGCGTCCGTTACCCGTAGCCGCGAGGCAGCCGCGGATCTGGTGCTGGAGGCGCTCCACGCCACCGACATGGTGGCGGTGGCCACCTACAGCCAAAACAGGGGGCCGCAGCTCGTGCTGGGTTTCACCACGGACCGCAACCAGGTGCGGCAAGCGATCGAGACGCTGGGTCTGGTGCAGCCGAGAGAGATCGTGCGCGACCCGCTCGGGCTGGTCATCGGCGACCTCGACGGCGTCGCCTCCGGGAGTGGCTCGGGAGGCGCGAGAGGGGACTTTGACCCATCGGCTGAGCTGCAGGCTCAGCTCAGCGCAACCACGGTGATGCGCGAGGCGGCGCAGCGGGGGGAGAACGTTTCTCAGATCGCGCGCCTGATGGACGGCATCGGCGCCATAGGACAGTTGCTGCAGAACGTCGAAGGTCGCAAGCACGTGCTGTTCCTCTCCGAGGGCTTCGAGGGCGAGCTGCTCTTCGGCACCGAGAGCATCGAGGAGATCCAGCGGGCCGCGCGCGCGGTGGAGGACGGCCAGACCTGGAACGTCGACAACGCTGCGCGTTTCGGCGACAGCGAGGCGCGTCGGGTGGTCGACCGTGCCCTCGTGGGCCTGCGCCAATCGAACACCACCCTGCAGGCGGTGGACATCGGCGGGTTGGTCGCCGGCGGGTCGGTGACCAGCCGCGGGCGGGCGGGCAAGAACACCAAGCTCGACACGCTGCAGTACATGGCCGGGCAAACCGGCGGCGAGCTCTTCGCGAACTACAACGACCTCGGCGACTCGATGAAGAACGTGTTGAAGCGCACCAGCGTTACCTACCTGCTGGCGTTCCAGCCGAGCGATGTCGAGCCCGATGGCCGCTACCGCGAGATCCGCGTGCGACTGGTGGGCGGACCACGGGGTGCCGACGTCGTGCACCGACCCGGATACTTCCCACCGAAGCCGCTCGACCAGCAGAGCCCGTTCGAGCAGCGCCTCCAGATCGCGGACCGGATCGCGGGCGGTCAGGCGGGCGGGTCGGTCGCGGCGGGTGTGCTGGCGGCTGGGTTCCCGGTGACCGGCGCCAAGGCCTACGTACCGGTCCTGATCGAGGCCTCGGGCAAGGACCTCCAGCGCGGGCACCAGGACCCTTCGCTGCCGATCGAGATCTACGCCTACGCCATGGACGCCGACGGCGCGGTGCGCGACTTTTTCGTGCGCAACATGGCGCTCGATCGGCAGGCGGTCGGTCCCGCGCTCGACGCTGCGGGCTTCAAGTACTGGGGGCACTTCGACCTCGATCCAGGCGAGTACACCGTCCGCGTGATGGTGCGTAACCCCAAGACCGGCGCCCATGCTCTCGAGGTAGTGACGGTGGAGGTGCCCGGCGGCGCCTCGAAGGCGACGCTGCTTCCGCCGCTGTTCGCCGACGACCCGAGTCGCTGGGTGCTGGCGCGCGAGGACGAGAGCGAGCAGCGCGTGGGCGTCGAGTTCCCGTTCATGCAGGCGGGCAACCCGTTCATCCCCGCGGCACGACCGGAGGTGCGCTCTGGCGCCTCGACTCCTCTGACGTTGGTCGGTTACAACTTCGGGGCGGGTTCGCTCTCCGCGTCGGGTCACCTCTTCAGCGCCAGCGGGGACGTGGTCGACGGTGGCCAGATCGAGCTGGTAGCCGACGCGAGCGGCTCCGACGGCAAGGCCGAGGTGCCCGCAGTGTTCAGTACGGGCAGGTTGGCCCCGGGCGACTACGTGCTCGTGGTGACCCTGCGCAACACCGCGAACCAGAGGGAAGAGACCAGCTCGCTGCCGATTCGAGTCGTCGGGTAGCTCGGCGGCGCTGAGCTGACCCGCCCGGGTGGCTTCTTGAGCTCGTTCTCTCCAGCCACCCGCGCCTGGTTCGAGGCAGCGTTCCCGGTCCCGACGCGCATCCAACGCCTGGGCTGGCCGGCGCTCACCGCCGGCCAGCACTCACTCCTGGTCGCGCCCACCGGCAGCGGCAAGACGCTTGCGGCGTTTCTTTGGGCGATCGATCGAGCGCTCCTGCTGCCCGACGATGCCGACGCCGGCGTTCGCGTGATCTACGTTTCACCCCTGAAGGCGTTGGTCTACGACGTCGAGCGGAACCTGCACGCGCCGCTGGTGGGCATTCGGCGGGCCGCCGAGCGTGCCGGTCAGCGATTGCGATCGGTGGGCGTCGACGTGCGCACCGGCGACACGCCGCAGCGCGAGCGCCAGCGGCAGGTGCGCCGTCCGGCGGAGATCCTCGTCACCACGCCGGAGTCGCTGTTTCTGATGCTCGGCTCGCGCGCTGCGGCCACGTTCCGCACGGTCGAGACGGTGATCGTCGACGAGATCCACGTCTTCGCCCCCAGCAAGCGCGGCGCGCACCTGACCCTGTCGCTCGAGCGCTTGGCAGAGATCACGGCGCGAGACCCCCAGCGGATCGGGCTCTCGGCGACGGTGCGCCCGCTCGAGGATGTGGCGAGGTTCCTGGGCGGCGACCGCCCGGTCGAGGTGGTCGACGCCGGGGAGAGGCCGCGGCTGCAGCTCCGCATCTCGGTCCCGGTACCTGACATGGACGATCCGGGCCCGCCGGAGCGCGGTCGCCCTTCGCAAGCCGCCGGCGCGCCCGGTTCGGAGCCGGGGTGGCCGCGGGGTCGCGAGGTCGGCGGCATATGGCCGCGCATCGTCCCCCGACTGCTCGACCTGATCCTCGAGCATCGCTCCACGATCGTCTTCGTGAACAGCCGCGGACTGTGCGAGCGCCTGGCCCAGCGGCTCGAGGACCTGTGGCGAGAGCGGTGCGGGACTCCCGACGACGCCGCGGCCGCCGCGGATGCGGTGGGAGCTGGCCCCGTCGCGACGCTGGTGCGCGCTCACCACGGTAGCGTTTCGCACGAGCGTCGCGCCGAGATCGAGGAGGCCCTGAAGGCCGGCCGGCTGCGCGCCCTGGTGGCGACCAGCTCGCTCGAGCTCGGCATCGACATGGGCGCGGTCGACCTGGTGGTGCTGGTCGAGTCGCCGGGGTCGGTGGCGCGCGGTCTCCAGCGGGTGGGGCGTGCCGGACACGGCGTCGGCGAGACCAGCCGGGGCGTGATCTTCCCCAAGTTCAAAGGCGACCTGCTCGAGTGCGCGGTGGTCGCCGAGCGCATGCTCGCTGGAGACCTCGAGCCTCTGGCGGTGCCCAAGAACCCGCTCGACGTGCTCGCCCAGCAGATGGCGGCGGCGTGCGCCGACGAACCGCGCGCGGTGGCCGACCTCGAGCGCCTGGCGCGGCGTGCCTACCCGTTTCGCGACCTGACGCCCGAGCTGCTACGCGCGGTGCTCGAAATGCTCTCGGGCCGCTACCCTTCCGACGAGCTCGCGGACCTTCGTCCGACCTTGTCATGGGACCGTTCGCGCGACGTGCTCGAGCCGCGCCGCGGCACGCGCATGCTGACGCTGCTCAACGCCGGTACGATTCCCGACCGCGGCCTGTTCGCCGTGCAGCTCGGCGCCGACGGACCCCGGCTCGGCGAGCTCGACGAGGAGATGGTGTACGAGAGTCGCCGGGGCGACACTTTCTTGCTCGGCGCCAGCACCTGGCGCGTCGCCGACATCACGCGCGACCGGGTGATCGTCGAGCCCGCGCCCGGTCAGCCCGGGCGGATGCCCTTCTGGCGGGGGGATGGGCCGGGCCGGCCGATCGAGCTCGGTCGCGCGGTCGGCGCGTTCGTGCGCGAGCTGACGGACGGTAAGAGCACGCGAGCTTCGCAGCGGCTGACCGCCGGTGGCATTCTCGACGAGCTCGCCGCGCGCAACCTCCTCGAGTACCTGGAAGAGCAGCGACAGGCCACCGGCGTCGTGCCCAGCGACCGGACCATCGTAGTCGAGCGCTTTCGCGACGAGCTCGGCGACTGGCGCGTTTGCATCCTCTCGCCCTTCGGCTCGCGGGTACACGCGCCCTGGGCTCTCGCGCTGGAAGTAGTGCTCGCGCAGCGCGCGGGTTTCTCGGTGGAGACGCTCTACACCGACGACGGCATCGTGCTCCGGTTCGCGGACACCGAGGAGCTGCCTTCGATCGGCGAGCTGATGCCGGGGCCCGAGGAGGTCGAGGATCTGGTCGTCGAGCAGTTGGGGGACTCGGCGCTGTTCGCGAGCCGTTTCCGCGAGAACGCGGCGCGTGCGCTGCTCCTGCCCCGACGCCGCGCGCGCGGGCGCACGCCGCTGTGGCAGCAACGCCTGCGCGCCAAGAATCTGCTCGCGGCGGTGCGCCGTTTCGCCGACTTCCCGATCGTGCTGGAGACCTATCGCGAATGCCTCCGGGACGTGTTCGACGTTCCGGCGCTGGTGGAGCTGCTGCGCGGGATCCAGCGGCGCGAGGTGCGTGTCGAGGAGGTGGAGACGGCAAGCGCTTCGCCGTTCGCGCGCTCGCTGGTCTTCGCGTATGTCGCGCAGTACCTCTACGAGCAGGATGCGCCGCTCGCCGAGCGGCGCGCCCAGGCGCTGACGCTCGATCGCAACCTGTTGCGCGAGCTGCTCGGAGAGGAGGAGCTGCGCGACCTGCTCGATCCTGCGGCGATCGCGCAGGTAGAGCAGGAGCTGCAAGGTCTTTCCGAGGATCGCCGCTCTCGCGACGCGGATGAGCTCCACGACCTGCTGCGGCGTCTCGGTGATCTGCGCCTCGCGGAGCTGGTAGCGCGAGCGGTCGAGCACCCTGGTCCGTGGCTCGAGCGGCTGCGCGAGCAGCGCCGGGCTGCGCCGGTGCGGATCGCCGGCGAGGAGCGCTGGATCGCAGCCGAGGACGCCGGACGTTTCCGCGACGCCTTGGGCACGTCGCCGCCCCGCGGCCTGCCCGACGCCTTCCTCGCGCGCACCGACGATGCGCTCGAGGGGCTGGTGGCGAGGTTTGCGCGCAGCCGAGGCCCCTTCTCGACCACCGAGCTGGCGGAGCGCTGGAGCCTCGAGCCCGCCCAGCTCGACGCGGTGCTGACGCAGCTCGAGCGCCAAGGCCGGCTGGTGCACGGCGAGATCCGCCCTGGAGGCAGTGGCCGCGAGTGGTGCGACACGACGGTGCTGCGCCGGCTGAGGCGTCAGACCCTCGGTCGCCTGCGCGGCGACGTCGAGCCGGTCGATGCTCGCGTGCTGGGGCGATTCCTGCCCGCATGGCACGGCGTGGTGGCTGCGGCAGGGTCCACAGGACGCGAGACGACGGCCGCGCTCTCCGCGACTCGGCTGGACGCCGCGATCGCGCAGCTCGAGGGTCTCGCCTTGCCGTGGTCGGTGCTCAGCCGGGCGTCGCTGCCGCTGCGTGTCCCGGGCTTTCGGCTCGAGATGCTCGACCTGCTGGCCGCGACTGGGGGGCTGGTGTGGGTCGGTCGCGGCGCGCTGGGTCCGAGCGACGGGCGGATCGCGCTCTACCGCCGCGAGCGGGCACACCTCCTGCTGCCACCGGACGGGGGCGGTGAGCCCGGAGTTGCGTGGGGTCCGCCGCATCGAGCGGTGCTCGAGCACCTCGAGCACCGCGGTGCCTGCTTCACGGTCGAGCTCCAGCTCGTCGAGGGGCTCCGGGCCTTGCCCTTCCGCGAGCTCGAGGCGGTGCTCTGGGATCTGGTGTGGGCGGGGACGATCACCAACGACACCTTCCTACCGTTGCGCACGCTCGGCCAGTCGCGCGGCATCCAGCGCCCGGCTGCCGGCGCCGCACCACGGCTGCGCGCCGGTCGCGGCGCCTCGTCACGTGGTCTCGCGGGCGGACGCTGGTCGCTGGTGCGGAGTGTCGTTCCGGTCCCAGCGGACACCACAGGGCACTCCACAGGGCACGCCACAGCGCGCGCGCACGCACTGGCCTCGACACTGCTCGAGCGCTACGGCGTGGTGGCGCGGGAGATGGCGCTCGCCGAAGAGATCCCCGGCGGCTTCGAGGCGGTCTACCGAGTGCTGTCGGCGATGGAGGAGGCTGGCCAGGTGCGGCGTGGGTACTTCGTCGAGGGTTTGGCGGGACGCCAGTTCGCGCAGGCGGGAGTGGTCGACCGGCTGCGCAGCCTACGAGTCGACGACGAACGACCGTCGTCCGAGGACGAGGCCCCGCTCCTGCTGCCCGCGCTCGACCCGGCCAACCCGTGGGGCGCGCTGTTGCCTTGGCCCGAGCTCGCTCGCGACGACGGCCCGCGACCGCGCCGCGCAGCCGGCACATGGGTCGCGTTGGTCGCCGGCGAGCCGGTGTTCCTCCTGGAGGCAGGTGGCCGGAGCCTGGTGACGTTCCGCGGTCTCGAGGTGCGTGGTTGGAGCCGAGCGCTCGTCGACGCGCTGCTGGCGATCGCCGGCATGGAGCGGCGCCGCTCGCTGCGCCTGGCACGCATCGACGGCGAGCCGGCG
Organism: Thermoanaerobaculia bacterium; assembly: GCA_035524895.1. GTDB lineage: Bacteria > Acidobacteriota > Thermoanaerobaculia > Multivoradales > Multivoraceae > DATLFI01. The sequence continues at coordinate 9,133 of DATLFI010000408.1, forward strand.
CGCACCGTGCCGGCCGCAGCGGCGCTGCTCGAGCTGGGCTGCGTCGTGGACGGGGAGGGTTTGCGACTCGCTCGCTGAGAGGTCACTCTCGCCACGAGTCCACCCGATAGCGGTGGAGCCGAATCCCCTGGGTGGGCAGGTTGGCGAGTTGTGCGAAGCCGGCCTTGCGCGCGAGGGCAAGGACGAAGTCGGCGGGGTCCGGCAGGTCTTCCCAGACCTGTGGCAGCAGCGTCGCGCGCTCGCCGTCCAGGGTCAACAGGATGCCATCGAGACCCGGCCGCAGCTCGGGGGCCGCTGCCTCGAGCGTCGTGGCGCGGAGCGCCTCGAGGGTCCCGAGCACCGAGACCTCGATCGTCACGACCTCGAGCTCGTGCCGCGCCAGCGGAGCGAAGCGGCGGTCCTCGAATGCTGCGCGGACGGCGTTGGAGCACACGTCGTCGACCAGCGGCCGGTACGGCTCGACGGTGCCGATGCAGCCCCGGAGCTCGCCTTGGAGGTGGAGGCTCACGAACGACGCTCCGGCGACCGACAGCCACGGCTCGTGGCCTCTCGAAGGGTCGGCCGGCGGCGGAACCCGCCGAGGGCGCGCACCACCAGAGCTCCAGCGCAGCTCGAGGGCCTGTCGCGCGAGCGCGAGCAGGAGCCGTCCTCTACGGGCCCGCTCCACGGGCTCGATGCCGTCTCGGTCGAGCATTTCCGGAGATTCGGCAGCGCACACGGATGAAAGCTCCCAGTTAGCCGAGTGTGCCAGAACGCCGTCACGTTGAAACTCGACGCTGCCCGCTACGTCCTTTCGAGGGAGAGCATCTCCAACGAGTCGCGCCGCCGACGAGCCACGCGCTTGTCGGGGCGATGCAGGAGGGCCGCACATGAGATCGATCCGTGTCGTCGCAACTGCCGCCTTCGCGGTCCTAGCATGTTTCGTGCTCGGGGTGCCGCTGCTGATGGCGTCGGGTGCCGCCAGCCGCGGCAGCGAGCAGAGAGTCAGCGAGCCCGAAGTCGAAGGGCAGGAAGACCCCGCTTCCGACTTCGAGGACTCCTGGGAGTCTCTGAACGAGCGCATCGACGCGGCGTCGTCCGCGGGAGACTGGCGCCAGGTCGAGGACGACCTCGAAGAGCTGGGCGCGATGCTGGAGCGGCGCGGCGCCGAATACGCGCGCAGCCTCGAGGAGCTCAACCGGAGCCTGGTCGCGCAGCTCGAGTCCGTTCGCTACCAGCCGCCGCCGAGCGAGGAGGGAAGGCGGGGACGCGACGCGAGAGAGCGACGCGAGCGCCAGGAGCGGCGCGGCGACAGCCGCGCGGATGGTCGAGAGCGACGCGCCGATCGTTGGGACGAGCATGCGGAGGGCTGGGCGGAGTGGGGCGAGCGCCAAGGCGAGAGGTGGGGGGAGTGGGGCGAGCGTCAGGGTGAAGCCTGGGCGGAGTGGGGCGAACGCTTCGGCGAGCGCTGGGCGGAGTGGGGCGAGCGCTTCGGCGAGCGCTGGGCCGAGCGTGCCGAGGAGCTTGCAGAGCGCTGGGCCGACTCGGGCGAGCGCTTCGCGGATCGCTTCGAAGATGCCGGCGAGAGGCATGCGCGCCGGTGGGACGCGGCTGCCACCACCGGGCTCGACCGGCGAGCCGAGCGCTGGGAGCAGCGCGCCGAAGAGCTGGATCGAAGGCTCGAGGAGATCGGCCAGCGTGTATCGCGCAGCCTGGAGAACGTCGACTGGGATGCCGTCGGCTCCAACGTGGGCGTCGCGGTGGAGCGCGCGCTCCGCGCGGTCGAGGCGGGTCTTGCCGAGAGCGAGATCCTGCTCGAGGACGCCGCGAGAGCCGCCGAGAGCGAACGCCCCAGTCTGGTCGTGGGTCGCCGAGGCCGGCTGCCCGAGTAAGCGGCCGCGCGCGAGGCGCTGCGGTCAGGGGGAGGCTTCGAGTGCCGTTCGGAAGGCGCGGATGCGCGCCGCATTCGCGCCGAGGTCACTCTGGCCGACACGCGAGGTCGATCGCACGTCGATCCGCGAGCGCGCGATCTCGTCGCGCACGCGCACCACGATGTCGTCCGCGAAACGAAAGACCGTGGTGCGGTCGAGAGCCTCGAACCCAGGCTCGATATCGGACCCGGCCTGGTCACCGGCTGCGGGCTCTCGCACGGCGACGACCTCCCAACCGAGGCTCTCCGCCGCCTGGACGGCTCGGCGTAGGGCTGCCATAGGTGGCTCCGCCAGCACGATCGACCCGAGGTCGGGGTAGTGCTGGCGCTGCTGCTGGGGCGTGTCGGGCGGCCCGTGGGGATAGTCCAGATCGCGCCCGCGATTTTCTTCGTCGTGCAGGAGCGCGGAGAACCTGGGCGGGTCGTCGAGGTCGGTCGTGAGGTCGTGGATCGGCGGCGCGCCGCCGGACGGAGCGAGCAGGAACAGCACGACGAGCAGGAGCGCGCCGCTGAGGAACCCGGCCCAGGCCTGAGCGGCGCCGTCGCGGTGTGCGGAGAGACGGGTGCGCCAGATCCCGATCGCGCCGCTCACGAGCGCCCCGAAACCGCACAGGAGCAGGCCGGCGAACGCGAACAACGCGAAGCCGGCCAATGGCGAGAACCAACCCCAACGCGCGCCGACGACCCCCAAGGCGGCGAGGAGCACGCCCAGCAGAGCGAGGAGGGGCGAAGCGAGGGCTAGAAAAGACATGGCGGTGGTCGTGTGGGGAGACGTGTGGGGTGGCGGCAGGATAGCCCAATGCCTGCGCCGTTCGACATCGCCCCGCGCGGGGTCCCGGTAGAGTGCCCGGGTGAACGGCGCAACGACCGAGCCGTGGGACGGCACCGGGGCGCTACGGCCTGACATCCTGGAGTGTCGCGATCTGGCCTCGGGCGAGCTCGAGTCGCTGTTCGCGCCCTGGGGGATCGAAGTCGTGGTGGTACCCGAAGACCAGCCGATCCCCGGCAGTTATTGGGGCGAGCCGGAGGCGGGCATCCTGGGGACGCGGCTCTACGTGCGCCCCGACACTCCCGTGCACTCGGCGCTCCACGAGGGCTGCCACTTGGTCTGCATGGGTGCGGATCGTCGCGCCGCGGTCGAGCGCGATGCGGGCGGCGACGAGCTCGAGGAGGGCGCGGTGTGCTTCCTGCAGGTGGCGCTTGCCGATCGCCTGCCCGGCGTCGGCGCGGACCGACTGTGCGCGGACATGGACGCCTGGGGTTACAGCTTCCGCACCGGCTCGACGCGGCGTTGGTTCGAAGAGGACGCTGAGGACGCGCGAGGGTGGCTGGCGCGGAGGGGAATCTCGGCGGTAGCGGAGCGGTGAGCCGCCATCGGCTAGCGGCCGCCCCGCGCCGGCCGCGCGTCGCCGAGCAAGAGCCTGCCAACCTTGACGCACGTGTCACGACAAAGCGGCCTCGAGGTGTCTAGAATCTCGTTTCTATGCGACTCGAGCTGAGCGAACGCCAGCGATCGACGATAGCCGCGGCGCTGACCACCGTCGCTGCCTGCGTACTCGTGCTCGCGGTCGGCGCGTTGCTCTTCCTGGTCGGGCTCTTCGTCACCCGCTTCTCCAATGTCTTCCTGCCGCTCGCCGTCGCGGCGGTGCTGGCGCTCGTGGTGCGCCCCTTTTTCGTCCTGCTGCGCCGGAAGATGCCGGCGTCCCTGGCCCTGGTCTGTGTCTTCCTCTCGGTGCTGGTGCCACTGGGCCTCTTCGGCTGGTTCTTCGGCGCCATGGCGGTGGGTCAGATAGCGGATCTGATCGAGAACGGTCCGGCGATGTGGGAGCGCTTCCGCGCCGGCCTCGCGGAGCGTTGGCCCCAGGCGGCGCGCTACTTCGACGAACAGGGGCTGGAGGAGCGCCTGCGCACGGCCGTCAGTGGCCAGGAGCAGCAGCTCCTGAAGGGGCTGCAGAGCGGGCTCGAAGGCGTCTGGGACATGGTGAAGCGGGTCGGCCTCTGGATCGGCACCCTCCTCACCTGGGCGGTGCTGCCGGTGTACTTCGCGTTCTTCCTGCTGGTGGATCCACGCGAGCGCCTACTCACGCTCGACGACAAGCTGGTGTTCCTCAAGAAGGAGACGCGCGACGACGTCGAGTATCTCGCTCGCCAGTTCGTCGAGATCCTGGTGTCGTTCTTCCGCGGTCAGCTCATCGTCGCCTTCCTGCAGGGCTGCCTGTTCGCGCTCGGGTTCAGCGTCGTCGGGCTGCGCTACGGCCTGCTGCTGGGATTCGTGCTCGGGTTCCTCAACGTCATCCCCTATCTCGGCAGCATCGTCGGCATGGCCGTGGCGCTTCCCCTCGCCTTCTTCCAGGAGGGCGGCGGAGGGACGAAGGTGATCCTCGTGGTCGTCGTGTTCACGATAGTGCAGATGATCGAGGGGTACTTGCTGACGCCGAAGATCATGGGGGACCGCACCGGCCTACATCCGGTGGCGATCATCGTCGCGGTGTTCTTCTGGGGCTCGGCTCTCGGCGGCATCGCGGGGATGATCCTCGCGATCCCGCTGACGGCGTTCCTGGTCGTCTTCTGGCGCCTGGCGCGCGAGAAGATCGGCGAAGTCGTGTGATTCGATCGGCGCTACGCGCGCACCGCGTACCCTCGTAGCCGTAGCGCGTAGCCGTAGCGTGGGAATCGGGCGAGTGGAGTGCGGGGTTCTCCCTAGCGCCTAGCGCCTCCCGGGCGATCGCCCGCTATGATGGTGGTATCGATGTCCGACAACCAGCCTTCGTTTCCCATGGCGTTCCTGCAGCGGCTACGGTTCCCGCAGCTGTTCGTGCTGCTGCTCATCTTGTTCTTCGTCGACCTGCTGGTGCCAGACCCGATCCCGTTCATCGACGAGGCGCTGCTCGGCTTGCTCACCTTGATCATGGGCTCGTTGCGGCGCCGAGACCCCCAGCAGCAG
>DATLFI010000409.1:0-2784 GCA_035524895.1 Thermoanaerobaculia bacterium
CAGCCCGACCGGCGCTTCCAGAGCGCGGAGATCATCCGGCTCGTCGATAGCGGCACTGGCGCGGTCCATCGGCAGCTCCAACGTCTCTCCGCCGCCGGGCTCGTCGAGGTCACGCGGGAGGGTCAGCAGAAGTACTACCAGGCGCGAGCCGACTCGCCGATCTTCGTCGAGTTGCGCGGCCTGGTGACCAAGACTTCCGGGATAGTGGAGCCGCTCCGAACCGCCCTCGCGCCCCTCGCCGAGCGGATCGCGCTCGCCCTTGTCTTTGGATCGGTGGCGAAGGGCAACGATCGAGCGGGGAGCGACATCGACCTGCTGGTGGTCAGCGACGAGCTCTCCTACCAGGAGGTGTATCCCGCACTGGAGACCGCCGAAGCCGCCCTTGCTCGCAGGATCGATCCGACCGTCCTCACCCGCGCCGAGTGGGAGCGGAAGACTGCCCAAGACGACTCCTTCGCCGCGCGTGTCCTCGAGCAGCCCAAACTCTTCGTGATCGGCTCGGCCGATGCCCTCGCCTGAGCTCGAGCGCCTCGTAGAGATCGGCAAGCTCACGCGCGAACCACCCTCGCGGGTCGAGCACGAGGGACTGGTCCGGTCGGGCAAGGCTCGACTGGAAGACGCGCGGAAAGAGGAACTCTCACCGGAGAGCCGTTTCGACCTGGCCTACGGAGCCGCCCACGCATTCTCGCTCGCAGCTCTCCGCTGGCACGGGTACAGATCCGACTCCCGTTATCTGGTCTTCCAGGCAGTGGTGCACACGTTGCAGGCGTCCGCTGCGACCAGCCGGATCCTCGCCAAGTGCCACGAGCAGAGGAACATGGCGGAGTACGAGGGAGTCGTCGAGATCGACGAACGTCTGCTCACCGATCTCCTTTCCGCGGCAGAGTTTCTCCTCGTCGCCGTGCAGAAGCTGCCGATTCCGGGCAGCTCCAAAGGTTCGACAGGCGATTGAACACCTCACGCCGCCGGACCGGCGAACAGCTCGGCTTCGACTGGAAGGGCACGTAGGTCTCCGCAGTCGGCGCGCCCCTCACGTCCTCCCAGTGTGTCCGCGTGCGCTTACGTCTCGCCACGGTCAGACCGCAACTGTTCTTGTGCGGACTTCATTCGCCGGTAGTCCGAGAAGCGCTGGCCGTCGACGCGGCTCCGATGGGAAAACCCGTTCACCTTCCACGGTTTGCAAAGCAGGCAGCCAGCTCGCCGATTCTTGGGGCGTCGCCGCTTGTGGTGCGCCATGCTCGACTCTCCTACCGGGGCGCGGGCTATGAATCCCCCGAGCGCGGCTTCGGCGGCGTGTTCGCCAGCATCTCTGCGAGCTCTGCCATCTCCTCCTGAGCCGCCACGATCTCCTCGAGCGGCAGCGCCGCCCAGCGCCGCACCTGCTCCCGCCTGGGGCCCTCCCAGGTGGCCGCTTCCCACTCCCGCGCCCCCGGAATGTCCACGGGACCGAAGAAGCTTGCCGGGAACAGGTAGTCCTCATCCGACTCGTCCACGACCCGGAGCATGCCGCGGGACTCGGCCTCGGGGTCGTTCAGCGCGCGGTACACGGTTCCGACGTGCAGCGAGGCCGCATACCCGTCGTTTCGGATGCAGAGGAAGAACCTCTGTCCGGTCTCGCTCATGTCTCAGTCGACCCGGTCCCGCGACCTCTCCACCAGGGCGGCAACGGGCTGCTCTCGCGTGACTGACGGGAAGTCGGCAAAGAAGGCTGCCAAGTCGTCGCCGGCCTCCAGGTAGTCGACGAGGTTGCGCAGCGGCACACGCGTTCTCCGCAACGCAGGTACGCTGCCCTGGATCTTCGGATCGCGGTGGACGACCGATGGTTCCGCCATGGCGCAACATTCTACCAGGCGAGCACTCCGGGGGGTCCGGCGGCTCGCGCGCTACCTGGCGTAGTGGTCGGCGCCGAGGAAGTGCAGCGAGACGTACGCCGCGTCCCCGACCACCCAACTGTCGTGCGGCGTCGGGGGGATGTAGAACAGCGTGCCCGCGGAAAGCTCCTGGACGGTGCCATCCTCGAACGCCGCCGTGGCTGTCCCGGAAAGGACCAGCCCCACGTGCTCGACGGTGCAGAACCGCTGCCCCAGCGCCCGGCCCACGTGCTCCGACCACCGCCAGCCCGGCTCGTAGGTGGCCCGCCCGACGGTCATCCCGCCGATCCGGACCACCTCGAACCGCCCCTTCTCCATCCGGCGCACCTCGTCCGGGGCTTCGAACCGTTTGAGGACCACGCCGATCTGCTCTGGGGTCATGAGGAACCTCCGTGCGGCCTGTGGCTGATGCCGTCAGTGTAGGTGACATCCCGGCGGCCACCTGCGAGGCGCGTGCGCCAGGAGCCCGGGCGAGGCGCGCTGCCGGGGCGGGTGCTCCTCCGAAGTCATATACGTAGGTGTATAATCCGCCTATGCCGGATCGGGCGCTCTCATGGGTGGGGACGGCCCTCTCCGACGTTCGAGACTTCCCCGAGGATGCCCGGCGTTCTGCCGGGTACGAGCTGCGCCGGGTCCAGCAAGGCTTGATGCCGACCGACTGGAAGCCGATGTCCACGGTGGGAGCCGGAGTGATCGAGATCCGTCTTAGCGGCCGGCTGGAGCATAGAGTCCTCTATGTGGCGAAGTTCGAGGAGGCCATCTACGTGCTCCACGCGTTCCCCAAGAAGACACAGCGCACGCGCAAGGCGGACCTCGACCTGGCGCGGCGCCGCCTGCGGGAAGTTGAGCGCCTTCAGCGTAGCGGAAAGGAGCGGTAGATGCCTGAGCAGATTCACCCTTCGAGCGGCAACGT
>DATLFI010000410.1:0-2988 GCA_035524895.1 Thermoanaerobaculia bacterium
GGCAGGGACCCTGGAGTCCGAGGGGACGCACGAGCTGACCCTCGGCAAGCTGTTTGAGCAGTACCTGGGTGAGGTCACACCGCAGAAGAGCGCGGCGGTGCAGAAGTTCGACCAGGCGGCAGCCGAGCGGATCAAGAAGTCCCTGGGCTCAGGCCGCGAGGTTTCGAAGCTCAGCAGGCGGGAGTGGGATCAGTTCATTCGCGAGCGGCAGTCCGGGAGGTACACCGGGCGCCGAGTCGGCCCGCGCACAGTGGCGAGGGACCTGAAGTTCCTGCTCGCGGTCCTGAACTGGGCAACGGTATCCGGTGACGGCCGTGGGGACTTCCTTCTCGACAGGAATCCCCTGAGGGGGCTACCCCTGCCGAAGGAGAAGAGCCCGAGGCGCCCCGCCATGACGGTGGAGCTGCGCGAGGGTCTCATGAAGCATTCTCCCAACTGGCAGTTCGAACTGGCGCTGCTTCTCGAACGTGAGACTCGAAGACGGAACGCCTCGATCAGGCGGCTCCGCTGGAGCGACATTGATTTCGAACGTGAGACGGCTCGGTGGCGCGCGGAGTTCGACAAGGCGGGCCGGGAGAGCGTGACACCGCTCACCAACGAGGCGCTAACCGCCCTGAAGAAGCTCCGGCGCGTGGGGTTCCACTCCGAGAAACGCGCTGGAGTGCGCGACCCGAGGTTTCGGGCCCTCCCCCCTGCCATCCAGGAAGCCTGGGCAGGGACGAGCTACCAGGTCCTCAAGGATGTCTATGACGACGTCACGGCCGAGGACATCCGTGAGGCGATCCAGCAGCAGGAGCGGGCGCTAGGGTCCCGTTAGGTGTGCCGAATGGACACAGCGAACGGACAAAGAACTGCTGAGGGGCGCCCCGCCGAATCTAGGAAGATCAGGCAGGGCAAGACCTTCGGTGAGTGCGCCCGACAGGATTCGAACCTGTGACCTCATGCTCCGGAGGCATGCGCTCTATCCATCTGAGCTACGGGCGCGTGATGCTGCTTATCCTTTATTTACAGCACTTTAGCAGACTCTCGGGTTCCGGGGCCCGACTGCGGTGTGTACGTCAGTGAGTACGTGGAACTGAGGATCATCGAGCGTCTCTCAGCTCTGCGCCCCCAAGGACGACGCGTAACATAGTGTCTGGGTCGGCCTGCTGGTATGCGGTCTTGAGCGTCTGCACCGTCTTCCAGCCGCCCGCTGCCGCCACGTCCACGTCCGGCAGGTGCTTCCTCTCGGTCGCCCACTTGCGGCGGTAGGCGTGCCAAAGGCTGCCCTCCTGCGGCTCCAACTCAGCCAGCTTCTCCGCCTCGATGAGCCATTTGTCCGCGAGATACCTCGTGATCGGCTTCGTTGCATCCGCAGGAGAGGGGAGGAGTGGAGCAGCGCCAATACCGGGGCGCTCCCGCAGGATGCGCTCCAGAGCGCTTCGGACCTGGGGAGAGATCGGGACTACAGACTCCCGCTTCATCTTGTCGGTGGACGCCGGCCACCGGATGGCTCCGTGAGGTCGCGCATGGAGACGAAGGTCCTCATACGTAAGCTGGCAAACGGCTGAGATCCGACGGCCGGTGCCGTTCACGATGTCGAGCAGCTCGGAGAGGTAGCTGCGCTGCGTCGCGCGCTTGCCCCAGCGGGTCTGCATCGTCACTTCGTCTGACTTGGCTCGCACAGCCTCAAATCGATCCTGGGTCGCCACGGGACGCCTCGGGTCCTCTTCGCGTGGCGCCTCGTACCCGCGCACCGGGTTCTCTCGCATGAGGTAGTGGCCGGACTGCATACGCCACTTCGAAGCCCAGTTGAAGACCCATCGAAGCCAGTTGCAGTCCGCCTCGACGGCGCGGGCTCTGACGGGGCGGCGCTCCTTGGGCGGCACCTCCCTGCCCCGCGCGTCGATCGCACCAGACGAACGCAGGTCGATGAACCGCTCCCAGTCTGACATCCTGATCGTATGCGGATCACGATCAGCACCGAGCACGGCCTTCCACATCTCCGCGCGTCGTTCGTCCGCCTTCTGCACCCCCTTCGTCTTCCGGGGCGTGCGGTGCTTCTCGTAGGCGGCACACACCATAGAGAGCGTGACCTTGCCTGCGCGGATGGCCGTGTCTCCCTTGGCCAGCTTGGCCGCCTGCTCGAGCGCCCACGCCTTGGCTCGCTCCTTGTCGCGGTGCTTCAGGGACTGGCGGCACCAGCGCCTCGCCTGGGGGTCCCAGACCCGACCATAGATCACCCCACCTGGCGTGCGCTCCTCGACCGCCGCCGTGTGGGGCCGACTCCCGGTGGACCACCGCCACCGCTCCTGCGCCTTCTTCTGCTTCTTGGTACTCATTTCTCCACCTCCTGTGAGAGGACATCCCGGAGGAGGCCTTCCGCCGTGCTGCATCGGCTGGACCATCGACCAAGCGCATCAGCAACGGCTCTCGCCACGTCCACCGTGGCACCGCGCTCCCCGCGCTTGATGCGCACGAGCGTCGAATGGGGCACCCCGGCCTCCCTAGCGATCGCTCGCAGCGACCCGGGAGCCTGTTCGAGCGCCTTAAGAAGGGCCTCCTCCAGGCGAGTCATGGCACCAATTTGGTGCCATTTGTACTCCTCCGCAACCGGCTCGGCGTCAGGTCCGCCCCGCGAGGACCCGCTCCGCCAGATCCGGCTCCCCAGAATCGAGGGTGTAGCGCGGTCCGGGAGCCTTCCTCGGGAGGTCGTACCGCTTGACCCGCGGCCTCCCCCGCGTTCCCGCGTTGGCGATCTCCCCGGCCGCGACCTTCTGCTGGATCGTGGAGTAGCTGTAGCCCGATTCCTGGGCCGCCTTCTCCAGCGTCAACGGCTCGTCCTGCCATGCCTTGATCGCGTCGGTCAGCTCGACGGCACACGCCTCGATGGCGGCCGCCTGCGCATCCGCGCCATACTCGCGGAGCATCTTGGCCCGCGCCCTCCACTCGGACGCGAGGTCGAGAATTCGTAGTGCATCGCCCATAGTGTCATAATCTCCATCCTGG
>DATLFI010000411.1:0-3291 GCA_035524895.1 Thermoanaerobaculia bacterium
GCCCGCGACGCCCAGCCGGCCATCCACTACACGCGCAACGGTCTGTATCTGATCGTCCTGATCACCGTCGCAGCGTTCAGCTACCTGCACGTCTTCGACTTCTCGGCCCGGCCCGGCCAGCTGATCTATATCGGCGCGTACGTGGTCACAGGAGCCGTCGCAGTGGCTTTACTCATCTGGCATCGCCAGGCATCGGGCGGGCCGCGCTGGCGCCCGTAGACGGCGTTCGGCGCCAACGAGGCGAGGTGGACGTTGGGTGTTTGCAGGCGCTAGGCCTTCTCGATCCAGAAGTTGTCGTGGAAGCGGTAGAACTCGGCCATCTCCTCGTCGCTCGGCCGCCCGCTCCGGGCAAAGCGGGCTAGACCCTCGAAGTAGCCTTCGCGCGGCGCACCCGGAGCGAAGTGGATGAGCATCGATGCCGGAGCGCCGGATTCATTCCGGAAACCGTGGATGCCGCCCTCGGGCACGTGGACGAAGTCCCCCGGCGCGGTGTCGATCCACTCGCGACCGTTGTAGATGCGGATGGTGCCGGTCAGGACATAGAAGGACTCGGTGATCGATCGGTGGAAGTGGGGACCCGGCCCGCCCGGCTCGGGGCCCATCTCCCAGCGGTAGAGACCAAACAGGCCGCGCGTCAGGTCGCCCCGCGCGAGGTAGTGCGCTCGAGTCGCGTTGGGGTAGACGACTTCGGGCTCGTGATCGCTCGGGCGAAAGGTGGCCGACACCTCGCCCGATTCGCCCCGGTACACCGGCTCCGGATAACTCATGACGGCACCCTCCGTGGTCTGGCTGTTGGTCGGCGCGAGTGGCCATGGTCGATGAGCGGTAGACCGAGCTTCCCGCGTCGTCGAGTATGGTCGCCTCGATGCCTGAGCTTCCGACCGGTACGGTGACCTTCCTGTTCACCGATATCGAGGGCTCCACCCGCGTTCTCAACGCCCTCGGCGACGCGTATCCCGCCGTCCTCGATCGACACCACGCGCTCCTGCGCGAGGCCTTCGATACGCACGGCGGCCTGGAGGTGATGAGCGAGGGCGACGCGTTCTTCGTCGTGTTCCGCAGCCCCATTGAAGCCGTCCGCGCCGCGACTGATGCCCAGCAGGCACTCAGCGCCGAGGACTGGCCGTCGGGGGCTCGGATCGGGGTTCGCATGGGGGTGCACACCGGCGAGGCGGTACTTGGCGGTGATGACTACGTCGGAATCGATGTCCATCGCGCGTCACGCATTGCCAACGCCGGCCACGGCGGGCAGGTCCTGCTTTCGGACGCGACACGGGCGCTCTCGGAGCAGTCGCTTCCGCCCGGCTTGTCACTGCGCGATCTCGGCCCGCATCGGTTGAAGGACCTGCCCGCCCCCGAGCGGCTGTTTCAGCTCGTCGTCGCCGGCTTGCCATCGGACTTCCCCGAGCTGCGATCGCTCGACGCGCGACCCAACAACCTGCCCGCGCCGCTGACCAGTTTCGTCGGCCGTGAACGCGTGCTGGGAGAGATCAGAGAGCGCCTGGCCCGGACACGCCTGCTGACACTCTCCGGTCCCGGCGGTACCGGCAAGACGAGGCTCGCCATCCGGGTCGCAGAAGATTCGCTGGCGGACTTCGAACACGGTTGCTGGTTCGTGCCGCTCGATGCCCTGCGCGACGCGGAGCTGGTGCCGTCGGCGATAGCCAAGGCGGTCGGGGTGAGCGTGCCGGGAGACCAGTCGGTGGCCGACACCTTGAAGTCCTGGCTTGCCAGCCGTGAACTGTTGCTGGTGCTCGACAACTTCGAGCAGGTGACGAGCGCCGCTCCGCTGGTGGGCGAACTCCTGGCCGCCGCGCCGCGACTGCGCGTGCTGGCGACCAGCCGGGCGCCACTCCACATATACGGCGAGGCCGAGTACGCCGTGCCGCCGCTGGCCGTCGTCGGCGAGCTGCGCGCCGCGGCCGGCTCGCCCCAGGCGCTCTCCCAGTACGAGGCAGTCAGGCTCTTCATCGAGCGAGCCGTGGCGGTTAAGCGCGACTTCAGGGTGACGAATGCGAATGCACCGGCGGTGGCAGAGATATGCATCCGCTTGGACGGCCTCCCGCTCGCCATTGAGCTGGCCGCGGCACGCGTCAAGGTGCTACCCGCGGAGCAGATCCTGGAGCGCCTCGAGCGCAACCTGTCGCTCCTGGCCACATCCGCCCAGGACCTGCCCGAGCGCCAGCGCACGATGCGGGGCGCGATCGAGTGGAGCTACAACCTGCTCGATCCGGCCGAGCAGCAACTGTTCGGGCGTGTGTCGGTCTTCCGTGGTGGCTTCGGTCTCGATGCCTCGGACTTCGTCTGCGCCGTCGGGATTGACAGCGATGTTCTTGACGGCCTGACGTCGCTGGTGGACAAGAGCCTGCTGCGTGCCGATGAGAGCGCCGCCGAGTCGCGCTTCGTCATGCTCGAGACCATCCGCCAGTATGCGGCTGAGCGCCTGGCCGAGACCGATGAGGCGGGCGAGATCCGACGCCGTCATGCGGAGCACTACCTCGCCGTGGCCGAGGCGAGCGAGGCACACCTGACGGGACATGGTCAGGCGGACTGGCTCGACCGCCTCGAGCGCGAGCACGACAACCTGCGCGCGGCGTTCTCGTCTGCGAACGAATTCGGCCTCGTTGACCGCGCGCTCGGTGCTGCCGGCGCCATCTGGCGTTTCTGGCAGCAGCGCGGGCATTTCGCGGAGGCCAGGACGGTCTTCGAGCGCCTGCTGGCGCTGCCGGGTGAGCCTTCCTCGGCGCGTGCCAAGGCGCTCACCGGACTGGGCGGCATCGTCTACTGGCAGGGCGACTACGACGCTACCGGCCGCCGCTATGAGGAAGCGCGCGAGATGTACGAGGCAGTCGGAGATCGCGCCGGGCTCGCCGAGGCGCTCCTGAACGAGGCCTATGGGCCGCTGCTCGCCGGGAAATTCGAACCCAGCCGCCGGCTCATCCGTCGCTCGATCGAACTGCTCGACCAGGTAGGTAACGAGCTGGGGAAGACCAAAGCCGAGCTGCTGCTGGGTTTCACCTACATGTTCCAGGCGAAACCCGACGAGGCGGTCCCGATCGTCGAGAGCGCGGTCGCCGCGTTCCGGCGGTTGGACGCCCGGTGGGAGCTGGCCGACAGTCTCACCGGCCTCGGGTACGTCCGCGCCGCGGCCGGCGACTGGGAGAACGCCATGCCGCCACTGTTCGAATCGCTGGAGATCTTCGGGCAGGCGGGCAACGAGGTCGGCATCGCGACGGTGCTCTCCGGCATCGCCGCCGCGGCTGGATGGGTCGGTGACTCCGAGCGATCGGC
>DATLFI010000412.1:0-3742 GCA_035524895.1 Thermoanaerobaculia bacterium
ACTGGGCAGGTGATTCGAGCCAGATCAGCCGTGACGTCGAAGTCATGTGTGGCGGCGATCAGTCGGTCTGCGTCCTCCGGCGACACGGCTGCCGCCATGAGATCGGAGTAGCGGTCTGCCTCTTCGTCATCGCTCCAACCGAGCAGTTCATGAGCGGCAGTCCGCAGGAACAGCCGGTAGTCGGTTTGACGTAGGGCGCGCAGTCCCAGCGACTGGTCAACCTTCCAGTAGTCGGCACCCACCCCGTAGGTACACCAGAGCATCAGGTGCGACACCCGCTCCGGGTGGGAAGCAACATAAGAGATGGTGGGAGGCCCGCTGTGAAAGACGCCCATGATGGCGACCCGCTCGGTGACCACCGCATCAACCACGGCCTCCAGGTCCCGCGCCTGTGCCTCGAGCGAGACATTGGGCACATCACGGGAGGACAGCCCTGTGTTGCGACCGTCATAGCGGACGACCGTGGCGAACTCCCCGACCAACTCGTACCACCGCTGCAAGTGTCGGTTCTGCCACTCCATCTCGATGTGGCTGTACGGCACCAGCGGGGTCTGCACGAAGACCGGGCCATTACCACGCACCCAGTACGCAATGCTCACATCGTCACTTGTTCGCGCATAGCGGATTACAGGCGGCATGGCTGGCACGGAGTCTACGGGAGGGGCGTTTGACCTGACTGACCAGGCGGATGCCGACCACCAGGCGATGACCGGTCGCGTCGAGCAGTTCGGTGTGAGCGTCGAGATCGGCCCGGCGCTCGGCTTCGAGCGAGAGCGCGAGCATCGAGATGGCGAGGGGAGTTGGAGCGGGAGACGGGGCTCGAACCCGCGACATCCACCTTGGGAAGGTGGCACTCTGCCAACTGAGTTACTCCCGCCCGAAACGGCGCCTCAGCGACACACTATAACCCGGTCGATTCCGCTCGCCCTCGCACGCGGGAGAGCACAGCGCTCGGGCCGAAATGCTTGGGCAGCACACGCTCTGCCAGCTGAGTTACTCCCGCTGGAGCCGACCAGTCAGGCTCGCGTCGACCGAATCTACGATCCGGCGAAGCCCGGCGACCGACTCGGTGTCGGCACACTGCCGACGCCCCTCTCAGGTCGTCTGCGCTACTTCATGTCGTGGGGCTGTCGATTGCAGCAGGTACCCTCAGACCCTATGCCTGAGTAGAGCCGAGGCTTCCGGGGGCGGGGAGCGCGCGAAGGGTCTGCCAAGTCTCGCTCGCGAGCCGGCCTCGAGGGGGCGGTAGCCCTTGGCCGCGAGGCGGAGGCGCAACTCGTCAACCGCTCGACTGGACGGGTGCTCGAGGAGTGCCCACACGGGCCAGCTCGGCGTCGACTCAATCAACTCAAGGAGAGAGGCTGGAGGCGCTTCCGACGGCCTCTCGGCAAGAAGACCCAGCAGCGACTCACACTCCTCGCGCGTCAGCGGCGGGCGCACCCGCTCCACCGCCAAATCGAGCAATACACCCGGGCCAAGCCCGTCATCGGGCAGCCAACTTTGGCCCACTTGCCGCAACTCGATGACGCGGTTACGCGAGGCCGAGCGTTCCATCGAATTCACATCCAGACACACTTCGTCGTGCTGCGATCGCTATGTCCAGCAGCGCGGGAGGCAGCTTTCGCGATATGCCGCCCGATCGCGAGGGACGCCGTGATCCCTGGCGAGGGCGCGTTCCAGACGCGCAGGACATGCGACGAGCCGCCCGGGCGAAACTCGTCGACGATCGAGCCGTCAGGATCGACCGCCTGTGCCCTGATGCCCGACGGCCCAAATACAAGATCGTAGTGGTGGAGCTCAGCAACGTAACGGCGCGACTCGGCTGCAAAGGCTCGCTTTGAAGCGGTCAAGTCCCAGCACGTGGTGTAACAAGCCGTCGTCCTCGCGCCTGATCGATCAGCTCGCCATGAGCAACGCCCGGTCCACCTCCTCGTGCTCGATGACCGCGTTGATCGCGGCCATGGTCTCCGGCCGGAAATAACGCCGGCCGTCCTGCCACTCGTCGTCCTGCTCGGCGAGGACCATGCCGACGAGCCGGATCAGGGCGGCCCGGGTCGGGAAGATGCCGACCACGGCAGTTCGCCGCTTGATCTCCTTGTTGAGCCGCTCCTGTGGGTTCGTGCTCCGGATCTGGCGGCGGTGGGTATCGGGGAAGGTGAAGTGGACGAGGAGGTCGGCCTCGGCCGCGGTCAACAGCGCGGCGACGGCCGGAAAGCGGGCCTGGAGACCGTCGACGACGCGCCGCAGCTGAGCTCGGGCCGAGCCCTCGTCCGGCTGCTCGAAGATCGAGCGGATGACGGTCGCGATCATGCTCCGGGCCGAGCGCGGGACGAGATCCTGGGCATTGCGCGTGAAGTGCACCCGGCAGCGCTGCCACGCGGCGCCGAGGAGCTGCTCGTGGACCGCCTTGACCAGGCCCCGGTGGTCGTCGCTGATCACGAGCCGGACGCCGCCGAGGCCGCGGTCGACGAGCCCGCGGATGAAGGCCGGCCAGGCGCTGCCCTCGTCATTGCCGGCGGCCAGCTCGAGGCCGAGGATCCGCCGCTCACCGGTGGCCGCGACCCCGGTTGCGACGAGCGCCGCCATCGAGGTCACCCGGCCCGCCTCGCGGACCTTGACGTACGTGGCGTCGAGCCACAGGTACGGGTACGGCTCGTCAGCCAGCGGCCGGGACCGGAACGTCTCGACCTCGGCGTCCAGCGCAGCGCAGATCCGGGATACCTCGCTCCTGGACATCGAGACGATGCCGAGGGCTTCGACCAGGTCCTCCACCCGGCGCGTCGAGACGCCGAGGACGTACGCCTCCTGGACGACCGCGAGGAGGGCTCGCTCGGCCCGGCGACGCGGCTCGAGGAGACTCGGGAAGTACGACCCGTCGCGGACCCGTGGGATCGACAGCTCGAGCGTCCCGACCCGGGTGTCCCAGCGTCGCTCGCGATACCCGTTGCGGCTGGTCAGCCGGCGCTCCGGGTCGCGCTCGCCCTTCGGTACGCCGGTGAGCTCGGTGACCTCTCCTTCCATGACTGCCTGGGCGAGCACCCGGACGCCCTCCCGCAGGAAGTCGACGTCGCCGTCGGCGATCGCCTTGCGCACGATCTCGAGCACGGCCATTCTGTCCTCGGCCATCGCTGTCTTAACTCCCTCGCTTCGTCGGTTTCGACTCCAACGACGCGAGGATGACGCGGTGGCCGCTTCAGTTCGCGGCCTGTCCGCTGTTACACCAAGTCTCGGGACTCAACCGGCCGAGGGCATCGTGGAGATCCTCGAGGCATTCGATCTGACGGGCAGCTATCGGTCGGCGGCGGAGCTCGCCGGCTGCTCGCACCACACGGTTTGCGATACGTCCGGCTGCGCGCCGCCGCCACCCCCAGGTGGCCTCCGTGCACACTGCCTCACGCGAACGAGCAAGCGCAGAGCGCTCAAGCGCAGAGCGCTCTCCCTCGGTCAACGAGGTCTGTGGGACTGCACCTAGGGGAGTGTGAGCGCCGCCTCGCACTCCGTCACTAGCGCTTCCACCAGCGCGGTGGCGGCGCTGTCATCGAGGCCGGTGAGGTCAGGCAGCGTGGCGTCCTCGCCGCAGGCGGCGATCAGCATGGCCAACAGCTCGGCGGCCAGCGGATCGAGCTCGCTCAGCGGCGAGGCGCTCGGCGGGGGTGATGTTGCGTCGCGCTGGCAGACCGCGGGATCGGCCAGGACGGAACCGATGGCCGCCCCGCCCTCGCCACAGTCGGCGTCCCTCGCC
>DATLFI010000413.1:0-8313 GCA_035524895.1 Thermoanaerobaculia bacterium
GTGAGCATCACGATCGGCCGGATACCCTTCTCCGCGGCGTAGCCGACCAGCTCGGCCCAGCGGTTGTGCAGCATCGTCTCGCCGAACCCTTGTGGCAGCAACAAGAAGCCGCGCTCGCTCGCGGCCTGGTCGACGGCCCGCCGGAACGTCTCGGGCTTCATGAGCTGGGGCGGGCGCGTGGTCGTCGGCACCGGGCACATGACGCAACGCAGGTTGCAGATCGCCGCTAGCTCCAGCGCCAGCTCCACCGGGAACGCGATCCCTTCCCAGGTCGGCGGGTTGCCCTCCAGCAGGGTGCGAATGCGCTGGTCGAACTGCTCGCGATCTTCCGGACGAAGGAGCTCTCGAATCGAGTCCTCGACCGGGGTGTCGGTCCCGATCGGCTGGTTCGACTTGGGCGGCTGGGCGCGCATCGTGGTGCTGCTGTTGGGCTCGGCGACGGTCACGAGGCGAAGGTAGCACAGGGCTCCACGGCGGCCGCGGGTCAGTCCGGCCTCGCGGGCTGGTACCAGCGCGGCTCGCTCGAGGCCAGGGTCCGTCCCGCCGTGTCACGGGCCTCGACCCACCAGAGCTGTCTCCCCCCGGCGAGACCGGCCCAGAAGCTCGCGAAGTCGGGGGGGACTGACAGGTCCACGATGCCGTCCTGCATCGGTTGGACGACCGCAAAGTTCCCCCGCGTCACCGCGATCAGGCGGATCGCCGCCCCCGCCGGCAGCCCGCCTGTGAGCCCGACCTGCAGGGGGCTCCGATCCTGCCTGCCGTCGAGCACCACTCCCCCGGAGGGTCCCTCGGCCTCGAGCGGCGGCGGCAGCGCGGACGGTCGAGGCCTCAGGCGCTGCAGGCGCCGGTCCTCTGCGGACCAGCGGAAGACCGGGTGGCGGAGAGCGAGTCGCCGTGGGTCGGCCTCGCCGCGAGGGGGCAGCGGGTAGGCGTCGACCTGCAGGGCTGCGAACGGTGGCCCCACGGCTGCGCGAAGGCCGTAGTGGTAGACCTGGGCCCAGTGGGTCCCGGTGGGACCGAGCAGGAAAGCGGGGTAGTCGAAGACGAAGATGGGCTCGTCGTCGGCGACCCTGGCGATCTCGGCGGCGATGACCCTTGCCGTCTCCGCTGCCTCCTCCATCCACCCGAGGTGGCGGTGGAGCTGGACGATGTTGCGCCCCAGGAGTGCCGCGAACAGCATCACGGCGACGACGCTCGCTGTTCGTCGCAACGGTGCCGTGGAAAGGCTGCCAGCCCACGCCAGCAGCGCGGCCAACGCGATCGCTGCGCCGGCGGCGCTGAGGTACCAGTAGCGCCCGTTCGCCGGGGAGACGAGTTGGAAGGAGAAGGGCGCCGCGAAAGCGAACACCCAAGCCACGCCGAGCAGGAACAGGCGAAGGAGCGCGGCGCGCATGACGCCCGAAACGCGCATCAGCCCGACGGCAGCGCCCCCGCAAGCGAGCAACGCTGCGGCGGCCTCCAGCACGGGCGCCGGGCTCGGCTCGAACCAGGGCGCGGGAAGGCGCAACAGGGTGCGTAGCGCGAGGACCGCCGTGTCCACGCCAGGCGTTCGGAGCCGTCCCGCGATGTCGCCGTAACCCCCGATCGGCTCGCCGAACAGCGAGGCCCGAAAAGCGAGGTAACCGAGGGCGACCAGAAGGAAGGGTCCGACCGCCAGCGCGTTGCGCCCGAAGTTGCGACGGAGCTTGCCGGGACGAGAGACCTCCAGCAGCGCGAGCCACAGCGGCAGGACGATGGAGCTCTCGTAACAGGCAACCGCGACCGCGAAGAGCACGAGTGCCGCGACTGGCAGGTGCCGGGTGACAGCGCCGACCGCCCCTGCAGCAGGAACGTCCTCCGATGGCTCGCGCTCGGACCACCTCAGGTAGAGCCAAGTCGCGGCGAGCGTGGCCGCGGCCCCGAACAGGTTCGCGAAGCTCGCCACGAACAAGACCGAGTTGGGCGCGAGCGGGTAGAGGCCGAAGAAGAGGGCGGCGCCAGCGGCCGAGAGCTCGGCCGTCCGTCCGTCGAGACCGCGCATAGCGCGCAGGAGCGAGCGCGCGAGCGCGAGCACCAGCGCGGTCGCAGCGAGGTGGACGAGGACGTGGATGACGTTGTATCCGAAGCTCTGGGCTCCGAAGAGACTCGCCTCCGCGCCGAACAGCAGAGCCGCCACCGGCCGATAGAATTGGAACATCCGCATGCCCAGCCAGGGGCCGCCGAAGGTCGCCGGGAGATCGGCCCACGGCGGGTGCTCGCGGTGTAGCGCGATCAGGAGGAAGTCCTCACTGACGAAGCCCTTGTCGAGATGCGGCAGGTACGGCAGTGCGCTCGCCAGGAGCACGGCTGCGGCGAGCCATCGCGGCAGGCGCGTGGTCGGGTCGAGTGGTGGCACGACGTGTCTCTCGGACGTGTCTCTCGGGCTGTGAAGCAAAGGAGCTCTGAGACTCAGAACAGGTCGCTGTCGCCGTAGCTGTAGTAGAGGGAGCTGCCCGTCCACTGCGGCGCGTCGGCGTCGAGGAAGGGCACCACCATCAGGCCCAACGACTGCGGCTCCGGTGCGGTGCCGAAGCCGAGCCCGAGCAGTGCCTCGTGCCACCAGACAGGATGAGGTGGAAACCAGGCCACGATCCGGTCGACGTTGCCTGCGCCGACAGCGTCGATGGCCGTGTCGAGCAGGCTGCCGGCCGTGGCGACGTGATCGGGGTCGAAGAGTGCATCGCCCCAGACCAGCTGGCTGCCACGCTGCGCGAAGACGCCCCAACCGACGAGTCGGCGGCGACGCTCCACGCGCAGGAACCGATACGAGACGTCTGGTCTTTCCAGGTACCGCCATCGCAGGTAGCGCGAGTCCCGCTCGACGAGCGCGCCGTAGCGGCCTCGACAGCGCGCGTACAGCTCGTCGAACCGATCGTCCAGCTCAGCGGGATCTCCTACTTCCCGCACGCGGAGGCCGGAGAGTCGGTGGAGCCAGCTCGCGCCCGCGGTGGGCCTGGCGCCCACCGTGCGCTCTCGGTAGGTCACCTCGGTCACTTTGTGGGCGTCCACGAAGCGGATCGAGAGCTGCTGGATGTTGCCGGTGTTGAAGCCGTAGTTGAACGCGACTCGTTCCACGCAGTGCGCGGCATAGAAGTGTCGCGCCATGCGCACGAGGAGGCTGGTGGGGCCGCGGCCGACGCCGCGCACGCCGGGTGCCGTCATGGTGTCGCCCACCTGATGGATCTCCGAGCTGCCGCCGTCGGAGCGGTAGAGACGCACCGGGTAGGCGCAGTACTGCCCGACCAGCTCGCCATCGGGGGCTACCGCCAAGCTGACGCGTTCGTTGCCGTAGGGGTTCTGCTGGTACTTCCATTGCCAGTGCTCCGGGGAGCGCTCGACGTGGAAGCACCGCTCGAACAGATCGAGGATCGCCGGGGCGTCGCTCGCCGTCGCGACGCGCACGCGGTGACCATCGTGCTGGGCGACCAGTACGCTCGGATTCTGATCGTCGGTGGCCGACAGGGAGACCTGGCGCCGGATCGCAAAGCCGAGCTCGAGCAGAGCGCGTTCGACGGCGGTCGCCTGTCGATCTCCGTCCACCAAGACGAGCAGTCGACCGCCCGGCGTCAGGACCCGGAGCGCTGCAGCCAGCGCGTCTTGCTCGCATCCCACCGTCGCCAGCCCGGGACCCAGCAGCACGACGTCCCACCGCTCCTCCGGATCGGAGGGCGCGAACGCGGTGCCGAGGGGGATCGAACGCCGATCCACCGTCCTCGGCGAGCTCGTGGCGAGTGTCGGCGGTGCGCCGGGCCAGGCTCGTTCCTCGCTCGAGAGCACGAGGGCTCGCGAAGCGGTGGGCGGCGTCAGGTCCAGCGCCAGCTGCTCCCAGGTGGGACGCCCAAGGGATCCCGCCTCGGGCGCGAGGCTGCCCGGACTGTCGGGACCTGCGGCGCGGTCGAATGGGGGCGGGTTTGGATCGCGGCGGGTCATGCTTCGGGCCAGAGCGGAACCGGGAGGGCTTATTCTAGGCACGGCATCGCTGGCCCATCGCTGGCCCATCGCTCACCAGCGTGGCGGGTCACCTCTGGGGACCGCGCGGCCCGTTGCGCTAACGTGGAGAGCGGCCGCACTTGGGAACCCGAGCCCGATGGAGTCCGCTTCCGCTTCGAGCGACGCGCCCGCACTGTCGGTGGTGATTCCAGCGTTCCGAGAGGGGCGGCGCCTCGGCCCGACCCTGGACCGAGTCGCGGGGTATCTCGAGGGGCAGGGCCAGCCCTACGAGATCCTGGTCGTGGACGACGGCAGCGACGACGACACATCCGATGTGGCCCGGGAGCGCGCCGCCCGCGGCGTGCGTCTGCTTCGGCTGTCGAGCAACCGCGGCAAGGGCGCGGCAGTGCGCGAGGGTGTGGGAGCGAGCAGCGGGCGGCTGGTCCTGCTGTGCGATGCCGACCTTGCCACGCCCATCGAGGAGCTCGACCGGCTGCAGCGGCACATCGCGATCGCGCCGATCGTGTTTGGCAGCCGGGCCCAGCCGGACAGCAACATCGTGCAGCGCCAGCCTTGGTACCGGGAGAGCATGGGGCGCACGTTCAACCTGCTGGTACGCGCGGCGGGGGGCGTGACCGGGCTCCGCGACACGCAGTGCGGGTTCAAGCTCTTCGATGGCGGCATCGCGCGCGAGCTGTTCGGTCGCGCGACGGTCGACGGCTTCGCGTTCGATGCCGAGATCGCCTTCCTCGCGCACCGTCTCGGCTACCGCGTCGCTGAGGTCGGGGTGGAGTGGCACCACCTCGAGCAGTCGCGGGTGCGCCTCGTGATCGACTCCGCCCGCATGCTCCGGGACGTCCTGCGGTTCCGGTGGCGCCATCGCAGGCTCGCGACGGCGGGTCGGCTGGGCGGTCTTGGCGGAGGCGGCGGGAGCGGTTAGCCTGACCAGAGTAAGTGAACCCTCGAAGGGTGACCCTGCCGCCGCGGCGGGGAGGAATGGAGCCGTGGGTCGATCGCTCAGTCCGCCGGGCCACGTCGAGGACGTGGCGGCCCGCTCGGTCCTGGTCCTCGCGCCGCATCACGACGACGAGGTGCTGGGCTGTGGAGGCTTGCTCGCCCGACTCGCCGTCGGGGGGGCCATGGTGCGCGTGCTCTTCCTCACCGACGGCAGCGGCGGTGTGGAGGCGCTCCCCGCCGAGGGCTCACGCTCGAGCCCGGAGGAGGTCGCGGCGGCACGCCGCGCTCATGCCGGCCGGCGTTTCGAAGAGGCACGCTGTGCCGCAGCTGCGCTCGGCGTGCACCGCATCGACCAGCTCGCGTTCTCCGACGGAGCGCTGGAGCAGCGTCTCGACGAGCTGGCCGCCGCGATCACCGCCGCGATCGACGACGGTGATCCCGATCTCGTGTTGGTGCCCTCCCCGCTCGAGGCCACACCCGACCACCGTGCCGCATTCGCGGCGCTGCACCGCGCGCTGCATCCCCTGCGGGACAAAGCTGCCGTGGCGCGCGCGCGCTTGCGCGTGCTCGCCTACGAGGTCAACCATCCCGCCTACCCAGACCTCCTGGTCGACGTCGGCGACCAGCTCGAGACTCTCTCGCGCGCCATGCGCTGCCACGCGAGCCAGCTCGAACGCCACGACTACCTCGAGGCCGCGCTCGGGCTGCGGCGTTTTCGCACCCACTCGCTGCCGCCCGGCGTGGTCGCTGCGGAGGGCTACAGCCGACTGTCGCTGGAGGACTTCACGACCCGCAGCCTCTCGCACCTGGTGGCTCACCTCGGCGGAGCGCCGGAGCGTCTGGAGGTCGTGGCCGGTCCGCTGGTCTCGGTGGTGGTGCGCACCCGCGATCGGCCCGAGCTCCTAGCCGAAGCGCTGGCGAGCATCGCCGCGAGCGAGTACCGGCGTTTGGAGGTGGTGCTGGTCAACGACGGCGGAGCCCTGCCCGCGGTTCCCGCGGACTACCCCTTCGAGATCCGGCGGGTGGAGCTCTCGGCGAGCCGCGGGCGCGCTGGCGCGGCCAACGCCGGTCTCGACGCTGCCCGTGGCGAGTTGGTCGGCTTCCTCGACGACGACGACCTGGTCTATCCCGAGCACTACGCCACGCAGGTCGACGCCCTGCACGCCGCGACAGTCTCGGCCGTATACACCGACGCGGTGGTGGCGGTGTACGAGCTGCGGGCCGGGGAATCGCTCGACGGCCGCGGCCCGCGAGGCTGGGAGTGCGTCGAGCGACGGTTGCCGTACAGCCGTGACTTCGACCCTGACGTGCTGCTGCTCGACAACTACGTGCCGTTCCACACCTTGCTCTTCGAGCGGCGGCTGGTCGAGCAGGTGGGCCCTCTCGACGAGAGTCTGCCCGTCTTCGAGGATTGGGATTTCCTGCTGCGGCTGGCGGAGCGGACGCCGCTGTTCCATCTTGCGCGCGTCACGTGCGAGTACCGGCACTTTCGGGCCCTGCGCCACCACGTGCTGGCGGGCCGCGCGGTGGATCGCGAGGCGTTGTTCCTCGAGACCAAGGCGCGGGTCTACGAGAAGCACGCGACGCTGCTGTCGCCCGAGCGGCTGGCCGCTGCGGTCACCCGGCTGCGGCGCGAGACCGTCGAGGCTGCGGAGGGGCGCGGCCGCTCGCTGGAGCAGGCCGTCGAGCTCGAGCGCCGCCTCGTTGTCGCCGCGCGCGAGCATCATGACCTGTGGCTTCGCCTGGAACGCACGGATCTCGAGCGCGACCGCGTGCAGCAGCGCCTGTTCGACGTGGAGAAGGACTACCACCGGCTCCACGGCGAGGTCGTCGCCCTGCGCGCCGACCGCGAGCGGCTGCAGGGGGAGCTGCAGCAGGCGGCGGCCCGGCTGCAACGCAGCTTCGATCAGGAGGCCGAGCTGCGGCGCGTGGTCGACGACCAGACCGAGCACCTGCGGCGCACCTACGCCGAGATCGAACGGCTGGGGTCGCTCGTCCGCGAGATGGAGAGCACACGCGCCTGGCGGCTCCACCGGCTCCTCGAGCGGCGGAGGAGCTGATGGTGGCGCGTGCCGAGAGGGTGGCGCTGCTGTGCAGCGAGCCGCTGGGCGATCGCGTCGCGGGGGTCGGGCTGCGCTACCTCGAGATCGCCCGCCGCCTGCCCCCGCTCGGCTTCGACGTGCTCCTGGTGGCCCCGGGGGATCCTGCCGGGCTGGCCCGCCGACAGACGGAGCTCGGCGCCGGCGTCGCGGTCGTGTCGTTCGAGCGGGGACGGCTCGGCGAGCTGCTTGCTGGCTGCCGCGCAGCGGTCGGTCAGGGCCAGCTCGTCAACGATCTGCTGCTCGAGTGTCCGAAGCTGCCCGTCGCCGTCGACCTGTACGACCCCTGGCTGATCGAGAACCTCCACTATCTCGCGACCCTCGGCCTCGATCCCTGGCGTAACGACCACGCGACCTGGGTGCTCCAGATGTCGCGCGGCGACTTCTTTCTCTGCTCGTGCGAGGAGCAACGGCAGTTCTACCTGGGGTTTCTGCTCGCGCTCGGCCGGCTGAACCCGCACCTGCACGAGCGCGACCCCGATCTGCGAACGCTGATCGACACGGCGCCGTTCGGGGCACCAGACCCCGACCACGTTCCGCCGCACCGGCCGTGGCTGCCGCCGCGCGAGGCGGGCGAGCGGAGGCTCCTGTTCGGCGGGCTCTACGATTGGTACGACCCGTGGCCGGTGCTCGAGGCGCTCGAGTCCGCGGCCGAGCCGAGCTGGCGTCTGCTGGTCGTGCGGAACCCGTTCTCGGGCACGCCGCAGGGGCTGCTCGAGGAGGTCGAGTCTTGGCGCCGGCGCTCGCCGGCGGGCGCGCAGGTCGAGCTCCATGACTGGTTGCCGTACGAGCGGCGGCTCGACCTGCTTCGTGACGTCGACGTGCTGGTGGCCACCCACCGCTCGTCGCTCGAGACCCGCCTCAGCCTCCGCACGCGCTTCCTGGATGCACTCGCCATGGGTTGCCCGGTGGTCACCAGCGAAGGCGGCGCGATCAGTCGTCTGCTGCGCGAGCACGACGCCGGCTGGGTGGTGCCGGAGCGCGATGCGGCATCGGTGCTCGTGGCGCTGCGGCAGGTCTTGGGCGGCGGAGAGGAGGCACGAGGGCGCGTCGCGCGCGGCGTCGAGGCGGCGCGCCGTCTCGGTTGGGACGCATCGCTCGCGCCGCTGGTGGAGTTCCTGCGCCATCCCCGGCGCGAGGCCACGAAGGAGGACTTCGTGGCCTCGATCGCCACCTCCTCGCCGGATGACCCCCTGGTGTTCCGTCTGCGCCGCCGCTTGAGCCGTTTGTTGGGTGCGGCTCGCCGTGGTGCGGAGGGAGCTCGAGTATGACCAGCCTGGCCTCCACAACGGTCGCGCTCCTGAGCTGG
>DATLFI010000414.1:0-2210 GCA_035524895.1 Thermoanaerobaculia bacterium
ACGGCCTGGCTCGCGTGCGCCATCGGGAACGAGCGAGCCGCGAGATTCTATGGAAAGTGGGGGTGGCGTCGAGCAGGGACTATGGTTCACCATCCGGAAACTTCGAGGGGACCGTTTTCCGTTGGAAGTCTGGCGTTACGAAAAGACTATCGCTTCGCCCGGTCCTTCAGGAAAGCGCGTAGCGCTTGATTGACCTCCCGGGAGTCCTTGAACTGGGAAGCGACGTCCGGATCCAAGACGACGACGTTACTGCCCTCTCGATAGCGTTTGGCGTACTTGCCGCGGACTCCGTCACGAAAGTCATACTCGGGACGCAAGTCGTCGCGATGATCGGAGGGCTTATCGCTCTTCTTCATTAGATCCCGCGCTCATGCTTGGTCGCCGGTCGCGCGCTGATGATGCGAACCCTGACGGGCGCCTCGCCCCTCGATGGCTGCGCGAGGTCGACCTTCTGGAGGACGAGCGGCTTCCCGAACTCCTCGAGGATAGCGGCGCGGTTCTTTACGGGTGAACGGGGCCCGGATCAAGGGAAGGGAATTGCGAGAGTTACCAAGTGGCAATGATTCAGCGTGCGATCGCCGGTTCGATTTCCTCAATGTCCTCGGCTTCATCCGAGCGCAGAGCATCCCATAGGTCGACCGCTTGCTGGAGATTCAGCCAGAATTCAGGCTCGGAACCCGTGAAGCGCGCCAGTCGGAGCGCCGTATCAGGAGTTACCATCCGCCTTCCGTTCACGATCTCGTTCATACGAGGATACGAAATCCGTAGACGATCGGCCGCCTCCTTCTGCGTCATGCCGAGCGGCCTGAGGAACTCTTCCAAAAGAACAGCGCCTGGGGAGGTCGGCCGACGGTTCTTGGGCAAGCGATGCACCGTCTTTAATCCTCGGCGATTCGCGGAGGATAGCTGAAGGCAGCTTGGAGCAAGGTGCACGCCATCCGGCGCTCAGCTCCGCCCCTGCTGGAATGGAATCAGTCTAGCGGAACCCTGTGACAATCGTAACCGGTCGCCGATCAGCCGCGGCCACAAACCCTCAGTCCTCGAAGACGATCACCGATCGGATCCCGTCCTGCGCCTCCATGAGTTCGAAGCCGCGGTTCACGTCCTCGAGCGCGAGGCGGTGGGAGACGAAGCCGTCCAGGTCGAGCTTACCCTGGCGATAGAGATCGACGAGCTGCGGAACGTGGGTGCGGCCGCGGGCGCCGCCGAAGCTCCCACCCTGGACCCGGCGGCCGGTGATGAGGAAGCGCGGGACGATGTCGATGGTCTCGCCCCTGCCCGCGACGCCGAGCACCGTGCAGAGGCCCCATCCCATCCGCGCGGCCTCGACCGCCTGTCGCATGACCTCGACGTTCCCGGTCGCCTCGAACGTGTAGTCGGCGCCGAGCCCGTCCGTCTCGTCCAGGATCCGGGCGACGGGATCGCCCTGGCTCGCGTCGATCGTGTCGGTGGCGCCGTAGCGCCTCGCGATCCGCAGGCGCTCGTCAGAGAGATCGACCGCGAAGATCCGCTCCGCCCCCGCCATCGCGCAGCCGGCGACTGCTCCCAGGCCGACCAGGCCGCAGCCGAAGACCGCGCACGTCGAGCCCGGCTCGACCTCGGCCTTCCAGAGCGCTGCGGCGAGCCCGGTCGTCGCGCCGCAGGCCAGCGTGCAGACCGCCTCGAGCGACGCCGCGGGATGGATCCTGGCCAGCGCGATCTCGGGCATCACCGTGTACTCGGCGAACGTGCTCGTCCCCATGAAGTGCCGGATCGGCTCGCCATCCCGCGAGAGGCGCGTTGTCCCGTCCGGCAGGTAGCCTTTCCCCTGCTGCTCGCGGATCGCTGTGCAGATGTTGGTCTTGCCGCTCCGGCAGTGGACGCACTCGCCGCACTCGGGCGAGAAGAGCGTGATCACGTGGTCGCCGGGAGCCACCGACGTGACGCCCTCGCCCACCACCTCGACTATGCCGGCTCCCTCGTGCCCCAGGACGGTCGGCGCGTAGCCGCTCGGATCGACGCCGCTCCACGTGTACATGTCGGTGTGACAGACGCCGCAGGCGCGCACCCTGACGAGCGCCTCGCCCTTCGACGGCGGTGCGAGGTCGACCTCCTCGACGACGAGCGGCTTGCCGAACTCCTGGAGGACTGCGGCGCGGATCTTCATCGTCTGCTTGTCTTCCGCGAGGGTCCGTCGAACCAAAGCATACTATGGCACGACCTCGAAACCC
>DATLFI010000415.1:0-15577 GCA_035524895.1 Thermoanaerobaculia bacterium
CGGCCGCGTAGTCGATCGATGGCTTCCGCCGGCAACGGGCAGCCGGTGCCGAGGCACAGGTCGAGAGTCCAGTCGAGCCAGGCGCGCACGCCGACTTGCTGTTTGACCTGTGGGGCGGCCGCGGGCGCCTCGGCGAGCACCCGCCGCGCGAGCGCAACGTTCTCGACCGTCGGCGGAAGCTGCGCGAGCACTCCGAGATATCGCTCGGCGGCGCGCGCGACGTTCCCGCTCCGTGCCAGCCTGGCAGCGTCGTCGAGGGTCGCTGCGACCTCGCGGCGCAGGGCCTCGTCGCGCCGGTTCACCGCCAGGAGGAATCCCTCCCAGTCGCGCCGCGAGGCGTAGAGGCGCTCGAGCGCGGTCCAGGACGCTACCCGGTCCGGCACCAGAGAGAAGGCCTCCTCGCGGCTGCTCGCGATCTGCAGCCAGGCTTCGACCATGCGGCCGAACAGCCGCTGGTCGCGGAATGCGTCGGCGAGTAGGTCGCGCGCTACAACCCGCTTCTCCGGTGAGAGAAAGGACCAGAGCTCGAGATAGGCGATGGCGAGCAGGCGGCTGCCGTCACCCCCCGCTCTCAGGTTGTGCGCCAGCTCGAGTGGCGTCTCCCAGATCCGGGCCTCGGCAACCAGACGGCGGTCGCGATTGCGTCGCAGCAGCGCGTACCTGGCGCCGCCGATCGCGGCCGCAGCCGCCTCCATGGTGGGTCTGGCGCGCAGCGCCTGCGCACCCAGGTCCAAAGCCAGCTCGAGCCGGGCCGCAGCCGCGTCGCGCGCCGCACCCGTGATGCCGTCCTCCCCGCGTCCCACCTCGGCGAGAAGGATCAACCTGGCGATGCCGCTCGCGGTGCGGTCGAGGTCCGTCTCGCGGAGCAGGGTCTCGTCCAGCCTGGCAGCCACCTCCACGACCTCGGGCCTGACGGCGATCTCCGTCAGCTCCGCGTGCCGCCGCCTGAAGGAGCGATGATCGAGCACCGTGAGCAGCGCGGCGCCGAGCGCGAGCGCGACGACCACGGCACGCAGCGCGGGCGACCGTGCCGGACCGGCGTGCGGCGGGACCGGTTCGGAGACCACGCCAGGGATAGTAGCGTGGCGCGCGTCGAGCACAGCTTCATGACGAACCAGAGACCAATCGCCCGCCGCTGGGTCGCGCGCTCGGCCGCCGCACTGTGGGCGCTGCTGATCGCGGCGCTCCTACTCGTACCGCTGCCGCCCGAGCAGGAGGACTACCTGCCGGGCTGGCTCGCCCGCCTGATCGTGCCGGGCTTCGACAAGGTGGTGCACGGCGCGCTGTTCTTCGGGTTCGCCTATTTCCTGCTGGGCGCGCTGGACACCGGCCGCTGGCGCAAACCCCTGGCGTTCCTCGTGGCGGTGGCCTACGGCGCCCTCACCGAATGGCTGCAACCGCGCATCTCGGGGCGCTCGGGCGAATGGAACGACCTGCTCGCCGACGCCGCCGGCGCCCTCGCCGGAGTGGTCACCGTGTGGGCCATCGAGATCGCCAAGAAACGGTCGCGTGAGCGGTCGGCTCGGTTGTCTGCGTAGACGTCTGCGTAGACAGTCTGGGTAAGCTTGGGCGTCGGCGCAGGCGCGCCTCGCCCAGGCAGGCCGCTCGGCCTCACGCCAACTCTCTTTGGCTCGCACGGCCGGGGCGGTAGGTGGTGCGCCCTTCGAACAGCCAGCGGCGATAGCTCCAGGTCCACTGATCGGGATACTGGCGAATGTGGCGGTCTATGGCGTGGGCGAAGAGCTGGGTGAGCTCGACCTCCCCGGTGCGGCCGTGACCGGGCGGCAGGAGCTCCTCGACGAGGAGACGGTATTGGAAGGGCGCGGTGCGCACGCAGAAGGCGGCGATCACGGCGCAGCCCGTGCGCTCGGCGAGCGCGGCGGGACCAGCCGGGAACTCGGTCGGGTAGCCGAGGAAGTCGACCACGGGGCCCTGGTACGCGCGCGGCTTCTGGTCCATCGCGAAGCCGAGGCCGTCGCCCCGACGCAGCACGCCGAGCATGTCGCGCAGCAGCGAGGTGCTGTCGATCCACAGCACGTGCGCGCCCGCGCGCTCGCGCAGCGACGCGAGCAGCTCGGTGACCGGACCGATGCGCGAGCGCTTCGCGAGGAGGTGGAAGCGTCCGTCACTGGCGCGCGCGACCGCCTGCGCCACCAGCTCCCAGCTCCCGAGGTGGCCGGTGACCAGGAGGAAGCCGCGCCCGGCGTCGAGCAGCCGCGGCACGAGCTCGGCGAGCACGTCGAGCCCGCTGATCTCGACCGAGCGCGGGTCGGCGATGCCCCGTATCGTCTCGAACAGCAACGCCGCCTGGTTGCGCGTGACGCGTCGCATCGCCTGCCGGAGCTCGCGCGAGCCGCGCGGCAGCCCGAGGATTCTCTCGAGATTCGCGGCCAGGATGGCTCGGTCGCGACGCCGGATCGTCAGATAGATCGGAGCGAGCCCCCGCGCCAGCGGCGCGAACACGGCGCGTGGCGCGCGCCGCAACAGCCACAGAGCTACCGGCAGGACGACTCTCACGATGGCGTCGCGGACGCGATAGGCCATCCCGGCGGGCCGGCCCGGCACCGAGGCTGTGTCGGGGCGAGGGTCGGTCATGCCTCTCCCCCGCCTTCGCGGTCGCCGAGCGCTCGGGGCTTGCGCAGCAGCTCGCGCAGTCGCGACCATCGCCGCGCCATGGGCCGCGACTTCACCGCTATCTGCAGCGCGCGCCGCTGACCGACCAGCACGACCACGCGCTTGGCGCGCGTCACCGCGGTGTAGAGCAGGTGACGTTGCAGCATCAGGTAGTGCTGGAGCGCGAGAGGCACCACGACGGCCGGGTACTCCGAGCCTTGCGACTTGTGCACCGACATGGCGTACGCCAGCGCGAGCTGGTCGAGCTCGCCGAAGCGGTACACCACGCGGCGCCCGTCGAAGTCCACGGCCACTTCCTGGGTGTCGGCCGCGACCTCCCGCACCACGCCGAGGTCGCCGTTGAACACATCCTTGTCGTAGTCGTTCTCGGTTTGCATCACCCTATCGCCGACGCGGAAGGTCCAGCCGAAACGCTGAACCTCCGCACGATCGGGGTCAGGCGGGTTGAGCAGGCCCTGGAGCTCGAGGTTGAGAGTACGCGCGCCCAGGGAGCCACGGTTCATCGGCGACAGCACCTGCACGTCGCGCAGCGGGTCGAGCCCGAAGCGCCGGGGCAGGCGGCGCGCCGCGATCTCGAGCAGCTTGCGCAGGGCGTCGTCGGCGTCCTCCGCGTCGACGAAGTAGAAGTCGCTCGGCTCACCGCCGGCCTCGGGCGCGTCGAGCTCGGGCAGCAGACCCTGGTTGATGCGGTGCGCCGACGTGATGATGCGGCTGCTCGCCGCCTGGCGAAAGATCTCCGTGAGGCGCGCTGTCGCGACGATGCCGCTGTCGATGACGTCGCGCAGCACCTGCCCGGGGCCCACGGACGGGAGCTGGTCGACGTCGCCCACCAGCAGGAGGGCGGCGCGCGGCGGCATCGCCTGCGCCAGCGCCGACATCAGGGGCACATCGACCATCGAGGCCTCGTCGATCACGAGCAGGTCGCACTCGAGGGGCAGGTCGGGTCCGCGCCGGAAGCCGCCGCGACGCGGGTCGACCTCGAGCAATCGATGGATGGTCTTGGCTTCGAGGCCGGTGCTCTCGGAGAGCCGGCGCGCGGCGCGACCGGTGGGGGCCGCGAGCGCGACGCGCACGCCTTTGGCGCGCACGATGCGAAGGAACGCATTCACCAGCGTGGTCTTGCCCACACCCGGGCCGCCGGTGATGACCGCGGCGCGCGCCTGCAGCACCGTCTCGACGGCGGCGCGCTGGCTGGCCGAGAGCTCGACGCCGAGTCGGCCCTCCACCCAAGGAAGTGCCGCCGCCGCGTCGATCGCGCCCCAGGGCGGCGGGCCCGCCGCGAGCGCGCGCAGCCGTGAGGCGATCTGGCTCTCGGCGCTCCACAGCGAGACCAGGAAGATCGCGCGGCGTCCTTCGAGCTGGTCGGCGACCAGGTTCTTCTCGTCGACCTCGTGGCGCAGCGCCTCCTCGAGCACCGGGCGCGGAATCTCGAGCAACCGCTCGCCCTGGTCGAGCAGGTCGTCCTCGGGCAGCGCGCAATGGCCGGCAACAACCGCCTCGAGCAGGGTGTACGACAGCCCGGCGCGCGCGCGGATCGGTGCGTCGCGGGCGATGCCAAGACGCCGCCCGATCTCGTCGGCGGTCTTGAAGCCGATGCCGCGGATGTCGCGCGCGAGGCGATACGGGTTCTCGGCGATCAGCGGCACCGCGTCGGCGCCGTAGGTCTTGAAGATGCGGACCGCGCGCGCGGTGCCGACGCCGTGCGACTGCAGGAAGAGCATGATCTCGCGCACCGCCTGTTGCTCGCGGAAACCTTCGAGGATGCGCTGCACGCGCACCGGCCCGATGCCGTCGACGGTGCGCAGGCGTTCGGGGTGCTGGTCGACGACCTCGAACACCTTCTCGCCGAACGCGCGCACGAGTCGCTTCGCGAGCTCTTTGCCGACGCCGCGGATGAGTCCCGACCCGAGGTACTTCTCGATGCCCTCGACCGTGCTCGGCTGCGTGACTTGCAGCCGATCGGCACGGAACTGCAGCCCGTGCTGCGCGGTGTTCTCGAACCGCCCCGAAGCCTGCACGGTCTCGCCTTCGCTGACGCTCGCCGCGTGCCCTACCACCGTCATCGGCTCACGCTTGCCGCGCATCCGCACGCGCAGCACACAGAACCCGTTCTCGGCGTTGTGGTACGTGACGCGGTCGACCACCCCCGCGACCGACTCGCGGTCGGAATCGGGCGCGGGTTTGTTCGCGTCGTTCCTCACCGGCATGCCCGCCCAATCAGCCCTCCGGCTGACGCGGCGGGGCCCGGTCCCGGAAGCGCGCGCCGAGCGCGCGCGTGCCGTCGCGGCGAGATTCCGTGGAGCGTCGGGGGCACGCCGGTAGCATAGACGGCGGCACGGAGGCGGCGCGGCTTGCTCCTACCATCACCTCGACACCTGAAACGCACGGCGGAGAGCTTCCGCGCCGGCGACACGCTCCCTTGCTTCGTCGCGGCGCAGGAGCCGCAGCGAGGTTGGCTCGAACGGCGAGCCGCCGCGATCTCGGCAGCGCTCGGCGGCGCGTTCGCGAGGGCGGAGTCGGCCGAGGCTGCGGTGCTGCGCGTGGGTCTCGACCCGGGGCTCGGCCCGCAGGCCTACCGCCTGAAGGTCGCGGCGACCGGGATCGATATCCGCGCAGGGGACGCTGCGGGCGCCGCCTACGGACTGGCGACGCTGGCGCAGTGGCTGCGGGAGGCATCGCCGTGCCCAGACAGCAACTCAGAGAGCGACCGGCACGTCGTACCGGGCGTGGTGATCCGAGATGCTCCGGACTTCCCGGTGCGCGGCGTGGTGCTGGACGTGAGTCGGAACAAGGTGCCGACGCTCGACACGTTGTGCCGTCTGATCGACCTGTTCGCCTCGTGGAAGATCAACCACCTCGAGCTCTACACCGAGCACACCTTCGCCTACCGCGGGCACGAGCGGGTCTGGAAGGGCTGGAGCCCGCTCACTCCGGAGGATGTCCGCGAGCTCGACGTGTACTGTCGCGAGCGCTTCGTCGAGCTGGTGCCGAACCAGAATAGCTTCGGCCACCTGCACCGATGGCTGGTGCACGAGCCCTACCGTCAGCTCGCGGAGTGCCCCGACGGTTTCGAACACCCGTTCTCCCACGCGATCGAGCCGTTTTCGCTCTGCCCGACCGATCCGCGCTGTCTCGACCTGCTCGCGGATCTCTACGATCAGCTCTTGCCCTGCTTCGGCAGCCGGCTGTTCCACGTCGGTCTCGACGAGACCGTCGACCTGGGACGCTGCCGCTCGGCGGAGGCTTGCGCCGAGCGCGGCACGGGACGCGTCTACCTCGACTTCCTGCGGTCGGTACACGGCCTCGTCGTCACGCGGGGACGGCGCATGGCCTTCTGGGCCGACATGATGCTCGAGCACCCGGAGCTGGTCGCCGAGCTGCCGCGCGACGCGATCGCGACGGTGTGGGGCTACGAAGCCGACCACCCGTTCGGCGAACAGGCCGCGCCGTTCGTCGCCGCCGGCCTGGAAACCTGGGTGTGTCCGGGCACGAGCAGTTGGTGCAGCCTCGGCGGGCGCGTGCACAACGCGCTCGAGAACATCGCGCGCGCCGCGCTCGAGGGTCGCGCCGCCGGAGCGCGCGGGCTGTTGGTCACCGACTGGGGCGACTACGGTCACTTGCAGCCGCTGCCGGTGAGCTACCCCGGCTGGCTCGCCGCCGCCAGCTTCGCCTGGAACACCGCCACGGCGCGCAGCGTCGAGGACTTCGACCTCGCAGCGGCGATCGCGCAGCACGCCGGGCTCGGCGCGGGTGGCGAGGAGGTAGCTCGCGCGCTCCTCGAGCTCGGCGACGTGTACCGGCGCCCCGGGCCGCTGGCGAAGAACGGCTCGGTGCTCTTCCACCTGCTGCTGCGCGCCGGGGAGACGCTGGAGCGCCCGGTGTTTCGCGGGCTCGACGCCCCCGGCCTGGAGGCCGCGCGGGTTGCGCTCGACTCCGTCGAGGCCACGCTGTCGCTGCCCTCAGGGGCGAGCAAGGAGGCCCTGCTCTCCGCGGCGGAACTCCGGTACGCCGCCGGGATCCTGCGGATCGCGGTGGATCTCGGTCTCGGCCGGGTGGCTCTGGGTCTCGACCGCCACGCGCGGGAGCTGCCGGAGGACCTGCGCGCGAGCCTGCGGCAGCGCGAGCGCGAGCTGGACCGCGAGTTCGTGCGTCTGTGGCGGCTGCGCTACCGGCCCGGCGGCCTCGCGGAATCGCAACGATTCTTCGAGCGCCTGCACGCGGCTCTGGTGGGCGGAAGCGACATCCCGAGGGCGGCAGCGCAGGCGCACCGATGACCGGGGTCGCTGCATGGTGGGAGGCTGAGCCCTGGGTCGTTGGGCTGCTCGCTTCGAACGCCCTGCTGCTGGCCGCCTGTCTCGTGCTCTGGCGCCTCCACGCCGCGGCGCGACGCTCTGCGGCGCGCCTGCGCTTCGAGCGCCGCAGCGACGACGTGCGCGGCGGCCGCCTCGCCGAGTCGCTCGCGCCGTTCGTCGAGGGCTTCCCGGTCGATGTGCACAAGACCGGCACCGCGACGGTCTTCCTGGGTCAGCCCGTCGACTACGTGCACTTCGATCCCGACGACGGCGTGACGTTCGTCGAGATCAAGAGCGGTGGCTCCCAGCTCAGCCCGCGCCAGCGTCGCCTGCGCGAGCTGGTGGAGGAAGGACGCGTGCGATGGGAAACATATCGCGTCGAGTAAGCGCCGCGTCTGGCAACCTTCGGTTTTCCTGTAAGTTAGCCCTGGGACGGCAAGCGGCCTGTGCTACGCTTTCGGCTCGTTTTCAGAGGAGTTTCCGCCGGACGCGCCTGGGCTGCAGATGAGCGATTACGACCGTCTCAAGCAGCGCATGGTCGGCGACGCCATCCGCGAAAACGTGGAGCTGATCGCCGGCCGGCGGCGCCTGCCCGCCCGAAGGCGACGGGGCCGTAGCGCGGTGCCCGCGCTGGCCTGGGCGGCCGGAACGCTGGGCCTCGCGGCGACCGCGGCCTTCGCGCTGGTGTGGTCGGGTTGGCTGCCGGTCGCGGACGCGTCGATCCCCCAGCCACTCTCCGCGGCGCCGCAGGTCGCGACGGTCTCGGTGCCCGAGCCGGCCACGAGCGCGGCGCTGGAGCTCGGCGCACTGCCGGTGCCGTTCCTGACCGCTTCCGGTATCGCCGCGCCCGCGATGTCCGCGGCCGAGGAACGACGCTTCAGCGCACCCGCTCCGCTGGACCCTGCCGCGCTGCCGCTCGGCGTTCGCCGGATCGTCCTCGACCCCGGTCATGGCGGCATCAACCCCGGCACGATGGCCGGCAAGCTGCTCGAGAAGGAGATCACGCTCGACCTCGCGCTACGCCTGCGTCCGCTGCTCGAGGCCGAAGGCTACGAAGTGACGATGACGCGCGAAGGCGACGTCGACCTGGACCTGGCCGCGCGTGTGGCGCTTGCCAACGAGCAGCGCGGCGATCTGTTCCTGTCGATCCACGTCAACTGGCTGGGCAACCGCGCCGCGCGCGGCATCGAGACCTTCCATCTCGGGCCCACCGACGATCCGGTGCTCACCGAGCTCGCCGGCATCGAGAACGCCGAGTC
This sequence comes from Thermoanaerobaculia bacterium, assembly GCA_035524895.1. GTDB lineage: Bacteria > Acidobacteriota > Thermoanaerobaculia > Multivoradales > Multivoraceae > DATLFI01. The sequence goes on from DATLFI010000415.1 coordinate 8,186, forward strand.
GGGCTACTCGCTCACCGACTTCCGGCGACTGCTCGCGGGCATCTACGAGGGCGTCCGCCACAACGACTCGCGCAGCCTCGCCGAGTCGGTGCACCGCTCGCTGTTCCAGGCGCTGCGCGTGGCATCGCCGGGGCTCAAGGATCGCGGGGTCAAGACGGCACCGTTCGTCGTGCTCATCGGCAACGAGATGCCGGCGGTGCTGGTCGAAGTCGGCAGTCTCTCCGACCAGCAGGATGTCGAGCTGTTCGCGGGCGACGAGTACCGGCAGACCATCGCAGAGGCGCTCCGCGATGGCGTCCTCTCCTTCGCAACGGCCCGCACACGACCAGCGACGCGCATCGCGTCTGCCGGCACCACGGCGCGCGCCGGCGGCGGCTGAAGTCAGCATCCCCTACCGCCCCATCACCTGTGGAGTATTCCATCCAATGACTGATGTCAGCCCCTCACGGCTCAACGTCGGGATCGACCTCGGAACCTCCCGCAGCTCGATCTCGGCGTCGAACGGCGCCCGCTTCGTGGTCGAGAGCTACGTCGGCTGGCCGCTCGACATGGTCGCGCGCAAGGTGCTCAAGCGCGATGTGCTGATCGGCGAGGAGGCGCTCGAGAACCGGCCGCTCCTCGACCTCCACCGGCCCCTCGAGCGCGGCCTGATCAAGGAAGGCTCGGAGAAGGACGAGCAGGCGGTGCGCGAGCTGCTCGAGCACCTGCTCGGTCTCGCGACCAGCGAAGCCGGGGACGACACCGTGGTGCGCGCAGTGGTCGGCGTGCCGGCGGAGGCGCTGCGCGTCAACAAGCAGAACCTGCGCAAAGCGATGGACGGGCTGGTCGACGGTCTGATGATCGTGTCCGAGCCGTTCGCCGTCGCCTACGGTCTCGAGGCGCTGCTCCACACGCTGATCATCGACATCGGCGCCGGCACCACGGACTTCTGCGTGATGAGCGGTCGCTACCCCACCGAGGACGACCAGCGCACCCTGACAAACGCCGGCGACTCGGTCGACGACCAGCTCTACAACCTGATCCGCGAGCGCTACCCGGACGCCACCGTGTCGCGACACATGGTCCGCCGCTGGAAGGAGAAGCACTCCTTCGTCGGCGAAAGCCGCGAGCCGGTGGTCGTCGAGGCGCCGATCCAAGGCAAGCCTTCGGAGATCGACATCACGCGCGAGATGCGCGCCGCCTGCGAGAGCCTGCTACCGCCGATCATCGAGACCATGGTCGACTTGATCTCGCGCGCCGAGCCCGAGTACCAGTCGAAGCTCCGCAGCCACGTGATCCTCAGCGGCGGCACCGGGCTGATCCGCGGCTTCGGTACCGCGTTGGAGAAGGCGCTGCAGGAGATCGGCGGCGGTCGCGTGCGTGTGATCCAGGACCCGGTGTTCGTCGGCTCGGACGGCGGGCTGCAGATCGCGAACGACGCACCGGAATCGGAGTGGGTGAAGCTGCGGGGATAGTGGGTGAAAGTGCAAGGATAGGTGTTTGGCAGCGCGTAGCTCGACGCTACCCGGCGACGCTCAACGCAACCCGACGACATAGGCAATCCACCCGCCCTCGTTGTCGAGGCGCTTACGCAGGCGGAACACTCCGTCGGGCTCGTCGGCCTCGTCGTCCCAGCCTTCCACGTACACGCGCGACTCGCGGAAGCAAGCCTCCTCGAGCAGCTCGCACAGCTCCGGAAGGGTCCAGAGGCGCCAGTGGTAGCTGAAGGCGCGGCGTAGGCGGCGGGCGCCGAGCTCGAAGTGGATGTGGCACACGATGCGGTGGTCGATGGCGCTGAAGCTCTCCTGCTCCCAGATGTAACGAAATGCCGGAAGGGAAGTGCCGTCCGGGTCGCGGCCCGCCGGCACGCGGGTGGTCTCCTCCAGCGTGCACTCCGATTCGGTGCCGCCGAACGCGTCGAGGAACAGCATGCCGCCTGGTTGGAGAGCGCCGTGGGCGGCACGGAAGTAGTCGAGCAACTCGGGCCGCGTGCCAAAGACCCAGTAGGAGAAGTTGAAGGCGGTGACGATGTCGACCGGCTCGGTCGGTGGCTCGCGGACGTCGGTCTGTAAGAGCTCGACCCGATCCGCGGCGTCGCCGAGCAGCGCGATGCGGTGGCGGCGGCCCCACTCCAGCGGCTCAGGATCGAGATCGACGCCCCACGCGCGGTTGCCGGCGCGTCGCGCGACGAACTGGCTGCACAGGGAGGCGGTGCCGCAGAAGTCCTCCTTGAGGGTGCTCGGCCGCTCGCCTCGTTCCTTGCGATACACGCGCTCGACGAAATCGAGATCCGCGTCGACGTTCTGCACCGCCGCCTCGTAGAGCGAGTAGAGCTCGATGCCGGCGAGTCGCTTCTTGGTGGTGTGCATGGGCGGCGCATTGTGGCACGGCGGTGGGTGGCGGGAGCGGAGCCCGGCCGCGACAGACGGAGGGCTTGGCGTAACCGAGGCCGGTTGAGGTGCTGGTGCCGGGGGGCGCTGGGACGAGGGCGCTATACTGGAACATCAGGGCTACAGCCCACGCGTCGATCGTCCGGCCAGTCGGTCGGTCGGCGGCCTCATCCTCGGGAGGATCCCAATGGCGCGTACAGGTTGGATCGGACTCCTCGCTGTCCTGGTCGTCGCGGCGATGGCCGTGGCAGCCAACAACGCCGCGGTCGACGTTCCCGCGGTCCAGATCAGCGGCATGGTCACAGACGACGGCGGTAAGCCGATGCGTGGTGCGATGGTCTCGGCGGTCGCTGCCGACGGCATGCACAGCGTCACCGTGTACAGCCAGCCCGACGGTAGCTTCCGGCTCGACGGCCTGGCGATGGGCAACTACAAGGTCCGCGCCCGCCTGCTCGGCCGCGCCGACGCCTGGCAGGATGTCGGTCAGGTCCACCAGGCCAAGGACGGCGTCGCGCTCGCGCTCGCGCCCGTCAGCGGCCTCGACCTGCAGATGCAGCGGCCGGGCAACGAGCTGCTCGACCTCCTCCACTGGGACAACGAGGCCGACGCGCTCAACTTCAAGATGATGTGCGCCTACTGCCACCAGGTCGGCACTGTCGGCTTCCGTTCGCCGGAAGAGCCGGTGGACTGGGAGGTGATGCTGACCCGCATGGACGGCTTCCAGGGACTGTACAAGCACACCCAGGAGGCACTCGTCGACAAGCTGGTCGGCACCTATGGCCGCGACGAGGAGAAGAAGTGGCCCGCCTTCACGGCACCCGAGCCGCCGGCCGGCGAGACGCTCAAGGCCGAGGTGAACGAATGGCTCATGGGCAAGGAGAACGACGCGATGATCCACGACCTCGAGCTCGGCCGCGACGGGCTCGTGTACATCGTGGACATGACCGCGGACGCCCTCCAGACGCTCGACCCACGCACCGGCGAGCGCAAGACCTACTCGGTGCCTGGCGGCAAGGAGTACGACTCCACCGATACGCCGATCAAGGGTCCGCACTCGATCGAGGAGGCGCCGGACGGCTCGATGTGGATCCCGCTGTCGCTGTCGGGCGAGTTCGCGCGCTTCGACACCAAAACCAAGGAGTGGATCGTGGTGCCGGCGCACGAGGCGCCCCGTCCTCGCGGCGGCTATCCCCACACCCATCGCTTCGACCAGAAGGGCATCCTCTGGTACACCGATGCGGCGCTCGGAGTGTTCCGTCTCGACCCGGCCACGTACGACGCCGAGGCCAACCGTTACGACATCAAGTACTACAAGCTGCCGAGCGCCGACCAGGTGCGTGGCGGCGGAGCGCGCGGCGAGTCGCGAGGCGTCACGCCCTACGGCCTCGACATCGCGCCGGACGGCATGGTCTGGTACTCGAAGCTCAACGGCCAGCGCATCGGTCGCATCGACCCGAACCTGCCGGACGACCATCCGGAGAAGATCGTCGAGTGGCAGCCGCCGGTCCACGGACCGCGCCGCTTCATGATCGCGCCGGACGGCAAGCTCTGGATCCCGGGCTGGGCGAGCGGCGACATCGCCTCCTTCGATCCCAAGAGCGAGGAGTGGAAGGTCTACCCGATGCCGAAGGGCAAGAACTCTCTGCCCTACGCGCTGGGCGTGGAGCCCAAGACCGGCCACGTCTGGATTTGCGGCACCGGCACCGACTCGATGGTGCGGTTCGACCCCAAAACCGAGACCTTCACCGAGTACCCGCTGCCGACGCGCGTGACCTACACTCGCGAGGTCGAATTCGACGACGACGGCAACGTCTGGGTGACCAACTCCAACTACCCCGTGCGCCACGTCGAGAACTCGCACGGCTCCATCATCAAGGTGACGCCGATCGCGATGTAGCAGGCCGGAAGACCGCTGATCGTGGGAACGGGGCCGCCCACGCGGCCCCGTTTCGTTTGGGCATCCCTGAAGCGGCCGGCCCCGTGCCGGAAGCGCGCGCCGAGCGCGCGCGTGCCGTCGCAGCGTGATGTCTGGGTCGCTGGCTGGTTAGACTGAGAGCCTAGCGCGGTGGGTAGCCAGGCCAGTCACGGAACACAGAACCACGCGCGAGGAATACGACCCGTGAGCTACGTGCACTGTGTCGCCCGGACTTCGCTGTGCTCTGCAGCCGTTCTCATCCTGCTGCACGGTTGCGTCGGGGTCGCCCGGGCCGCCGAAGAGGCGTCCAACGCCGACGCGATCGAGCTGGGTGCCCGGCTCTTCCGCGAGCGCAACTTCACCAACCCCGCCGCCGACTACGGTTCGAGCTGCGGCGAGTGCCATGCGGACGGCAGCGACGTGCAGGGTCGCCCGGCGCGGGTCTTCGCCGACTACACGCCCCAGAGCCTTACCGCGACCAAGGAGATGACTCTCCGCAACACGCCGACGCTGCTCGGGGTTGCGGACCACGAGCGACTCGGCTGGGATGGCGCGCACGCGTCGCTCGAGGAGTTGGTGTTCGACAAGCTGCTCGGTCCGACCATGGGCTGGAGGCCGACCGACCAAGAGCGCGCGCTCGCCGCGATCCACTTCACGCTGGCGCACGAAGGTGACGGCGGCGCGAGCGATACCGCGAGCTATGCCGAAGCAATCCAGGGCGCCTACGCGGTCGATGTGGAGACGATGACGATCGAGGAGGGGGTGCGCATCGGCTCGCGCGCGATCGCCGACTATGTCCGCAGCCTGCGCTCGACCCGCACCTCGCCGTGGGACGCCTTCGTCAGCATGAACCGGCTCCATCCCGGTCCCATCGATGGCGAGACGGTGGAGAACTTCGCGGCCGGAGTCTGGAGCCGTCTGGGCAACCAGGAGGGTCGCCAACTGGTGAAGCGACCCAAGGGGTTCACGCAGGAGGCGTACCGCGGCTTCAAGACGTTCTTCCGCACCGCTCCCGAAGGCGAGGCAGCGGTCGGCAACTGCGTGACCTGCCACGTGCCGCCAGACTTCACCGACGGGCAATTCCACAACGCCGGCGTCAGCGAAGCCGCCTACGACGCGGTGCACGGATCAGGCTCCGCGGCCGCGTACGGGCAGCCCGCCGCTCCCAGCGAGGCCACGCGCTCCCGACCGGCGGCCGACGATCGCAGCCGGATCGATCTCGGCCGTTTCAACGTCGCGCCCGAGGAACCAGGAGCGGTTGGGGCCTTCAAGACCCCGACGCTGCGCAGCCTCGCCGGCACCGACCCCTACATGCACGACGGCGCCTACTCCACGCTCGAGGATGCGGTGCGTGCCAAGATGCGCGCCGCCGAGCAGGCGCGGGCCGGCAGGCTGCCGTGGGCGGATCCCGAGATCGCCGACATCCGGATTGGTGAGGACGATGTCGCCCCGCTGGTTGCCTTCCTGCGTCAGCTCCACGACGTCGGCAGAGCAGGATTCCGCGAGCTCCTCGTCAACCTCGAGGCGGACTGAGCGTGGTGGGGAGGCTGCGCGCGACGGCGATCGCTCTGTTGCTGGTCGCCGCGACCGCAACCCCCCTGGCGTCCGAGACCGGCTTCACGGTCGAGACCGTGACCGAGGCGCCGGCCGGGCTCCCCGACTGGCTGGCGCCGCTCCTGCGCACCGAGGGCCTGCGCGTGTCGGGACCGTCGGGTGCCATGGGTGTCTTCTGGCTTCGCGAGACGATGCCCGCGCGCGATCCCACCGGCGAGCTCGGCATCGACTTCGGCCACCTTCCCACCGGCGCGCTGGTCGGTCTGCTCGAGCTCACATCCCCCTGGAGCGACTACCGCAGGCTGCCGATACCAGCAGGTCGCTACACGTTGCGCTACGGCGTGCAGCCGGCCGACGGCGACCACATGGGGCAGACCTACTTCCGCGACTTCCTGATGCTGGTACCGCTCGACGACGACGCCTTCGCGCCCGAGGGCGGCATCGACCAGGAGCCCGTGGCCGAAGCCGCCAAGAAGTCGACCGGCACGGCGCACCCCGGCGTGATGGCGCTCTACCAGATCTACGACCCGCCCGGCGGCGTGGCGATGGTGCCGAACGACTACGGCGAGCCCTGTCTCGCGCTGCCGCTCGGCGAGGTCGTGATGGGCCTGGTCGTCGAGGGGCACGGGCAGTCGCTGCCGGTGTAGCGGGGTCGGGTAACGGCAACCCTGGTGGCGAATAGCGCGCCGCAGGTGCCGACTAGCAGCCCGCGTTTGCGGCAGGTCGGTCTGACGTGTTGCGGCTCAGCTGCCCCCGGCGCCCGTCCGCGCCCGCCGCAGCCGCCTATTGGGCTGCGCTGTCCGATCGTCGGAGATTGCACGCCGGTCACAACTGCTGGCCTTGTGTGGAGATCCACCAGGTGTTCCCGGCCGGATCCTTGACTCCGCCGCGGCGATCAGGGTCCTCGCCCTTTCGCTGCGGAGGCTGGACGACATCGCCGCCGGCCGCGATCGCGCGCTGGAACGTAGTGTCTACGTCGGGAACGTAAACGTGAATGTGGCTCGGCACCGGTTTCCACTCGCCTCCGGCATCACCAAGCATGATCACCGTGTCTTCAATCCGCACCTCAGCGTGCATGATGGAGCCATCTGGCATCTCGAAGCGCCGAAGCGGGACCGCGTCGAGCGTGGCGCGCAGGAAGTCGATGACGCGCTGCGCACCGGCTGCGATGAGATACGGGGATGCGCTCGAGTAGCCAGCGGGCTTGTACGCCTGAGTCATCGTTGAGCTCTCCTGGGGTCGTCGCTCCGGGCGTCGTCTCTCAATGGAACAGGAGATCAGTGGCCGAGGGCGGAGACGTCAGCCGAGCCCTCGGTCGGCTGCTGCCGCGTGTCAGGCGGCGTCACGAGAAGTACCGCCACAACCCGGACCCGCCGCCCGCCGTCGGGTTCATGCCGTTGTTAGGCTGCGGTAAACTCGCACGCTGTATGCGGCTATCCCTGCTGTATGTCGAGCGGTAACACGGTGTCCATGATCGACGCCCCACCGTCCACGTGGAGGATCTGCCCGGTAATGAAGCTCGCTTCATCCATGCACAGCAGCATCACGGCGTTG
>DATLFI010000416.1:0-3258 GCA_035524895.1 Thermoanaerobaculia bacterium
GCCCGAGGCGCAGGAGTCGGTGCGGCGAAAGAGCGAGTGCGGTAGAGCTTGGAGGCTGGGGGGTGTGGTGTGGACCTCGGGCGACGCGCTGGAGTGCCGCGAAGGCCGAGAAGAGGACGGACCCATCCCCTTGCGTCGCGGTCTCGGGGCGGGCGGACGGCGTAGGGCTCAGGAGGCCCGAGAGTGCGAGTCGGCGTCGAGCGCCGGGGCATCTCGCCCCGAAGCGCGGAGCGTGCGCTCGAGGTGATCGAGGATCTTCTCGACCACCGAGGGGTCGGTCAGGAACGAGAGGATGCGCAGGGTGGCACCGCAGGTACAGAGCAGCGGGTCCGCTTCGTAGATGCGCCGGATGAGTTGCGCCCACTGCCGTCGGAGGCGACGTCTGTTGGAGGTGGACGCCGAGTCCCCGGGCGGCTCGGCGTGGTGGCCCTCTGCACCCGGTAGCTCGGTGTTGTGGACGCCAACGCCGTGGGTGGCCGGTGGCGAGGAGCCCCGGCGGGCGCGGGCGACGTTGGAGTAGCGGCCGTAGTAGCGCACAAGGTGGAGCCTGGGCGCCGTGATGTGCATCAGGAGCCGGGCCAGCAGATCGCGAGGGTCGAAGTGCTCGCCGCGCGAGCTGGCGGCTTTCTTGTGGCGGTAGCACGCCAGCGGGCCGTCGAGGTGGAGTCGCTCGAGAGATATCTCCTGGCACTGCGTCACCTGTTCGGGTTCTCCGAAGACGCGCTGGTCGCGGGAGCGATCGGCGACGGCTGCACCCGCTGCGACGCGGCGGCCATCGCGCCCGTCCTCGAGGCTCTCCTCTCCCACCTCGACGTCGATGGGAACGGTGCGGCCGACCCGCTCACCGATGGCATCCTGATCCTGCGCTACCTGTTCGGCTTCACCGGGGACAGCCTGATCAGTGGTGCGGTCGACGACGACTGCACCCGCTGCACCGCGGCGCAGATCGAGGCCTACCTCGACACGCTCGGCGGCTGACGATCTCAGCGGACTTCGTCGAGCGCCGGGCCGCCCGGTGCGGGCACCGGTCCCGCCCCTACGAGGGGCGTGGCGGTTGAGTGGGCACGGGTCCCGGGCGGGTCCTGCCCCGACGATGGAGGTCACACGTGGGCGCCCGGAGGCCCGCCCGACGACCTGCCGGGTCACGGCTCGGACAGCGTCTCTCGGGCGCGCTCTGCTAGAGCTAACGAGGCTACGCCTCAGACCGACGAGTCATGTCAGAGAGGGCTCCGATCGAGCCTAGAATTTGGGTTTTCACCCAATTTGGACCGTCTTGAGCGGTCTGGTGGTCGCCGCGAGAGCGGGACCGTGGACGATCGGAGCCCTCGCGATGAAGCTAGCACGGAGCGTGTCGGAGGTACTGCGCGAGCACGTCGTACTCGAGGTGGAGGGAATCGATCGGCTGTACCTGAACGTGATCGTCCCCCTCCTGCAGAGCGGCAACGGGATCAACTGGTTCTTTCGCACCTACCATGGGAAGAACTTCGCCTCGTCTGCGTTGATGGCGCCGATGACGCGGGCCTTCGTCGATTCCGTGGAGCGGTTTGCGCAGCGCGAAGCTCTCGATCTCGTAGTGTTCGAGAAAGGGCAGCGCAAAGACGATGTTGCGGCCGAGTACCGAGAGCGCAGTGCGCTGACGGAGGGCGTGCTGTTCATCGGCAAGGCGCAGGAAAAGGCTCCGGTATTTCGGACCGAGCGCCGGCGCAATCCCACCACCGGCGCCTCCTACGCCTGGCTGGTGCGCTCGACGGCGATGGTCAATCAGTACTACTTCTACGCCATCGATCGCGACTTCGGGCCATTCTTCCTCAAGTTCTGTTCGTACTTTCCTTACAACGCCAAGCTCTGCATCAACGGACACGAGTACGTCAAGCGCCAGCTGGCCCGCCGTGGTATCGGCTTCGAGGCGCTCGACAACGGGATCTTGTCCTGCGAGGACCCGGTCGCCCTGCAAAAGATCTGCGACGAGCTGTCAGCCGAGAAGATCGACGCCCTGTTGCGCAAGTGGCTGCGCCGCTTGCCGCACCCCTTCTCATCCAAGGACCGTGCTCAAGGGATTCGCTACGACGTGTCGATTCTGCAAGCCGAGTTTTCGCTGACCCAGGTCCTCGACCGGCCCCTGACCGGCCGCGTCTTCTTCGAAGAGGTGATTCGCGAGAACCTCGACATCGGTCATCCCGACCAGGTCCAGCTGATCTTTGGGCGCACCGTACGTCGCAAGGGGCCGCGACCCACGCCGGGCCGCTTCCGCACCCGTGTGATCACCGAAGACGTGTACCCCTCACTGCATGTCGATTACAAGTCGTCGCGCATCAAGCAGTACCACAAGGAACACCGGGCTCTGCGTACCGAGACCACCATCAACAACACACGCGATTTCGGCATCCGCAAGAGGATTCACAACCTTCCCGCACTCCGGGAGGTCGGCTTCCGAGCCAACCGACGTCTACTCGACGTCCAACGCACCAGCCATGACTGCTGGATGAGCGAAGATGCCTTTCACGGCATTCAACGCCCTCGCCGGGTGGCCCATCAGCGAGCCTCGGCTCTTCACTTCCACGATCCCCGCGTCCAAGCTCTGTTCCACGCGCTCCTCGGCTTCCGACTTCTCCCCGCCGGCTTCTCCAACGCCGATCTCCGTCGTCGGCTCGGACCTCTTCTGGGTCGCCGACTCTCATCGGGCAGCATGACTTACGACCTCCGCCGTCTGCGACTTCACGGCCTGATCCACCGCATCCCACGCACCCATCGCTACGAGGTCACCGAGCAAGGCTTCCGCTACGCCCTCTTCTTTACCCGCGTCCACGATCGCCTACTTCGCCCCGGAGTGTTGGCCCTCTACCCAGAGGTCAGCCAGCCGCGCCCAGCTCTGCGAGCCGCCTTCGCCAGGCTCGACGCCGAAATCGACACCTTCATCCGAGAGGAGAAACTCGCCTCGTGAAACTTGACTCAGTCGTAACGATCAGATCCGATCAAGGCATCTAGAGCAGGCCGGCGATGTAGGGCTCGATGGCGGATGCGTCGCAGCGGTTGCAGTTCGCCAGGTCCACCGCGCCGGTGACGAGGGTGGTGCCGCGGAAGCCGAACAGGTAGCGTAGGATGAGCAGCCCATCGGTGAGCGGCTCGATCTCGCCGTCGTCGTCGATGTCGAGCTGGGCGAGGATCGCTTCGATATAGGGCTCGATGGCGGATGCGTCGCAGCGGCTGCAGTTCGCGAGGTCCACGGCGCCGGTGACGAGGGTGGCGTCGCGGAATCCG
>DATLFI010000417.1:0-3782 GCA_035524895.1 Thermoanaerobaculia bacterium
GAAGCCGAGTACGTGGTGGGTGACGCCTTCCTGGAGCCGCCGAACCGTGTACATCGCGGCAAGAATCTGGGCACGGAGAGAGTCCTGACGGTGCAGACGCTGATCGTCCCGCTCGGGGCTCCGATCTCCCAGGCAACCGAAAAACTCTGCGGCGTGCCGGCGAGCGAGGAGGAATGCAAGGGCGGCGGCTGGATGCAATTCACCCATCCCCACGTCTTCGCGAGTCAGGGCGACTGCCTGCAGTTCGTGATCACCGGTCGGTGAACTAGCGCGAACAGGTGGCCCGGGCGACGCGCCGACTGCAGCCGAGGGCCCGAGCCATCCACAACTAGCTGCCGAGCGCAGCCTCCTCGTTGCGTCGCGGCGCGGGAACCGCGAAGGGGGTGCCCTGTGCGTTCGAATCGTCGTAGCCGTCGAGACTCGATCCTCGCCGTCGACCTCGCCCTTGCCCTGGCCGCCGTGCTCGCCATCCCTGGAACGGTTGTTGCCGCCCAGGGTCCGGTCCCGGTATCGCTGACGGGCCACCAACGTCAGCACGTCGGTGCGCTTGGCGCCCAACGCCACGCGCACGCCGATCTCCTGTCGGCGCAGCGACACCGCGAGCGAGAGCAGCCCGTGCAGGCCGAGCGTCGCCAGCAGGAGCGCGATCGCCGCGAAGGCTCCTAGCACGCTCGCCTGCAGGCGGCGGGGCGCTGCGCACCCCGCACCGGGGTCAAAGCACTCGTCGGAGCGCGGCCGGGACGGGGGCCGGCCGCTTCCACGCAGTCGTCCATGGACGGTCCATGGACGACTGCTAGAGTCCTCGAGATGTCCGACACGGCGCGCCGCATTCACTACACCTACGAGCAGTACCGAGTGCTGGAGGAGGAGAGTACGGTCCGCCACGAGTACCTCGATGGCGAGATCTACGCCATGGCCGGCGGATCCCCCGACCACGCGGCGCTCGCCGCCGCCGTGATCGGCCTGCTGCGGACACACATGCCGCCGGGCTGCCGCGCCTTCACCTCCGACCTGCGGATCCGCATCCCGGCCACCGGTTTGTCGACCTACCCGGACGTCGCGGTGGTGTGCGGCCGCACCCAGCGTGCTGCGGACGACGCGCTCGCCGTGGTCAACCCCGCCCTCTTGGTCGAGGTGACCAGCCCCTCGACCCAGGACTACGACCGGGGCGAGAAGCTACGTCACTACCGGCATCTCCCGAGCTTGCGGGAGGTGCTGCTGGTGTCACACCGAGAGCCTCGACAGACCCTCCACCGTCGCGAGGGGGACGACTGGATCACACTCGAAGCACGAGCGGGAGAGGAGCTCGAGCTGGCCTCGGTCGCGGCCCGGCTGCTGGTCGACGACGTCTACCGCCACGGGCTCGAAGACGTCGGGATCTGATCTCGCGGCAGGCCCTCGGGCACGTACTCCCAGGTGCGGCGGCAGCGCCGCCGCGCCGCCGGCTAGTTCAGCGGCGGCCACGCTCGTGGCCGTCCCTTCTCGTCCACGACCAGCGCCGGCGCGTTCTCCGGCAGCACCTGCAAAGTCTTGAGGAACTCGATGATCGAGCCCTGGTCGTACTCGGAGAGGGCCAGGAACGCAGCTCGGGAGTCGGCGCCCTCTCCGCCGTGAGCGTGAATCGCCTCGCGCAGCGTGGTGTAGAGGCCGTGGTGGAAGTAGGGTCGCTCGTTGGCGGCGCCCCAGAGCTTCTTCGTCAGGAAGCGGCCGTTGCCGGCGAAGAAGCCCTCGCTGCCCGGCGGGAAGTGCATGTTCAGCGGCTCGCGCGCGGGATCGTCCTCGCCGTCGGTCAGATCGTGCAGCTTGAGGTCGGTATACGCCGGCACCCAGGTCACGCTGTTGCTCTCGCGCAGCCGCGGACCAGGCAGCGAGCCGCTGTTGAGGTTCACGTACAGCGGCTCGACATCGCCGCGGCGCAAGTTGCCGTTCGGATTGAACGGCCCAGGCTCCTCGAAGTACCAGCCCCAGTTGGTGAGCGGCAGCGCCGGCACGTGACAGCTCGTGCAGCCGACCTGCTCGAAGCGCTGCTCCCCGTTGAGAACTGCCTCCTCGATCGCCCGGTTCCGCGGGATCACGCGACCCGGCGGCGGCAGCGTCGCCTGGTAGATCGAGACCGCGGTGACCTCGGCGCGGGACAGCTCCGCGACGAAACCGTCACCGTCGGCATCGGTCTCGTCGCCGAAGCGCTCGCTGCTCTGGATGCCGTGGTGGTGGTTGAACGCGTTGTTGGTGAACTCGCGCAGCGACACCACGGCGCCGGCCTGGTGGAACGGGCGCACCAGCAGGGTCGGCGGAGCACCTGCGCCGCTGGTGACGAGCGAGTGGGACGGCAGGCCCTCGACCGCGCTGGTGTCCCAGGTGCCGTCGCCGTTGCGCCGGAGCAGGCCGAACGGGATCCCCTTGGCCTCGAGCGCGGCCTCGCCGCCCGGCGGAATGCCGTTGCGGATCGCTTGGAGCTCGGTCGTCATCTGGCGCGCCAGCATCTCGATGTAGCCCGAGCCGAACATGCCGATGCTGGCGCGGTTGTTCGAAATGGTGTCGAGCCCGATCGGATTGCCGACCTCGTCGAGGCCACCGCGCGTGGATACCGAGTCGGAGGGATCGAAGGAGGCGAAGTCGAAACGTTGAGCCAGCACGAAGGCGTTGGCGACGACATCGCCGCCGCCGCCGCTGCGCGGCAGGTTGTGGCAGGCGACGCAAGCGTTGGCGTCGGGCGCCGAAATGCGGTTGAAGTTGCGAGGGAAGACCAGCGGGCTGCTGGGATCCGACAGCGCGGCGCCCGTGCCCTTCGACAGCGGGCGCCCTCCTCCCTCCTCGACGGTCCACATCGCTCCGAACAGATCGAAGCCCCGCTGGATGAGCTGAGGAATGGTCAGCCGGTGCTCGTCACCTTCGGCGAGTCGGCGGGTCATCGACACCTCGGAGCCGATCTCCTGGCCACTTGCCGAGACGGCCACGAAACCAGAAGTGACGGCGGCGAGCGCGATCACGGACGGCAAGGCGAATGCGGATGCACGCATCGGCGGAGTACTCCAGCGAGTGACGGTGGTTGAAGCGGCGGACGGCGCCAAGGCAAGCGCGAAGCCCTGATGCCGCTGACGACGTTTTGGCGAGACCCCCTTAGCAAGGTGGAGCAAGGTGGCTGCCAGGTCGCTTCGCTGGCGATCCGCGAGCTTCGCGGTTGCTGCGGTCCGTATGCTCACTGATCCTATTATGCGCTCCGATCGACTCTTATTATGCGCTCCGATCGACCCTCGGATGCGTTACGAGCCACCCGGCCGTAGGTGGCCACCCGGCCGTAGGTGGCCACCCCGCCGCAGGTGGCCCGCCGCAGGTGGCTGACACCCACCCGGACTGGCTTTCGCGGACGCTTCTCCCGCTCGAACGGCACCAGTTTCGCCACCGGCTTGCCGGCCTTGCCGAGAACACCTCCTCGCCCTCCTGGACCCTGGCAATCAGCGCCGAGAGCTGCGCCTTGGCCTGCGAGATGTGCTCTCGGTGAGGGTGCAGAGGCGGACGCGGCGCCTACCAGACCAGAGCCGCTTACCCGTCCGCTTGCGGGTCGACCGGCGAGGAGGTGTCCCGTGCGCACGAACAGTCGATTCTCGACCTTCGGTTTCCCCATGGTCGCCACCCTGATGCTCGCCCTGCCCGCGACCGCCGCCCAGGGTCCGGTCCCGGTATCGCCGGGCGCGAAGTCCCTCGGAGCGGCCGTGGAGGCGCGCTGCCCGACCTTCCTCTGGGCTGGCATCCCCCGCGCTCCCGGCTACGAGCTAGCCGTG
>DATLFI010000418.1:0-4971 GCA_035524895.1 Thermoanaerobaculia bacterium
GTCAGGGCTCGTCGTGCCGGGACGACGGCTCGGCTTGGCTCGGGACGGGGTCTTCCCGGCTACACGTTTCCGGCCGGCGGCAGGCCTTCTCTTCTTACTTCCTCGACCTCCACGTCACGCGCGCCCTCCCACGTCTGCACCGCCGCCACCTCGGGCTTGCGCCTGCCGAGCCGCTGCTCCACCGGCCGGAGGAAGTCCTTGTCGAGCCTGCAGATCAGCCAGAGGCCGCCCACCGAGGCCGCGGGCACCATCAACGCCGGACCGATCACGGGCACGACGAAGAGCAGGCTCGACAGGCCGCCGAACGCGACCATCGCCGGCGCGTGTCGCGCCAGGAACGCCAAGCGCGCGCGCAGCTTCCACTGGCGGCGCGAGAGCGGGATGTCGAGCAGGCTGATCGCCGTGCAGAAGCCGGCCACGCAGCCGAACATCACGTAGCCGACGACCGGCACGAACTTGAGCGGGAAGAAGAGCACCAGCACCGTGCCCGCGATGAGCGACGCCTTTACGCTGACCCAGAGCGTCTCGGACTCGATCCCGATCGCCCACACGAGCCAGCGGCCGTAGTCGCGCTTGGCGAGCGAGAGCACGAGGAACGGCAAGGGGACGCCGAGCGCGAGGACGACCCAGGCGGGCCATCCCTCCAAGAACCACCACGCCACCACGGCTCCGACGGCGGGGATCGCGGCCACCGCGCTCAGCGCTCCGCAGCGCGAGGAGGAGAGCGCGGTCGGCCGCGACAGGGCGTCGCGGGGGTTCGAGCCGAACCAGCGCTCTTCGAGCCTCCCGTGCACCTCGTCGAGGAAGGGGCCCGACAGCGCTTCGTAGACGATCGAGAAGGCCCACAAGGCGGCGACGAAGCCGACCACGAGCACCACCAGGAACCCGCCCAGGTTCGCGAGCCAGGCCAGCGCTCCGCTCCTCAACACCCATTCGGTCGCTTCGCGCAACCAACCCTCGTCCCACGGCAGGCTGGCCGGAGTCCTCGACCGGATCGCATCGATCACGTGGTTGGCCCAGCGCCACAGCCACCAGAAGAGGAGCGCGAAGGCGCCCAGCGTGAGCACGAACGGCGGGACGAGCCAGCGCTTGACCCCGCGCGTCGTCGCGAGGATCACGAGACCGCGCGGCAGCGCTGCGAGCCCGGTCCAGATACCGGCGATCGGTCCGGCGCGCGGGCGCCGCAGCGTCGGCTCCAGCGGAGCGAGCCGGCAGTGCGGGCAGCCGCGCACCAGGGCGTCGGGCGCGTCGTATCCGCACAGCGGGCAGGGCAGGACCTGCATGGCCGCCGTATCATGGGCCAGCGGCCGCGGCGCGTGCATCGGTTTCCGGGGTGGCTTGCCTTGGCGGTGGACGTCCAGCGGCCGGCGATGCTCTCCGGGCTGGGGTAGAACCCGCTAGAATCCCGGGCTTTCTCGGCACGCCCCGCAACGGGCGGCGGGCCCTACCGCGCACCGGCGCTCCGGCGCCGCAGGATCCGATGGCCAACTTCCGACAGCTCGACTTCCTCGACCTCGACGCCCAGCTCAGCGAGGAGGAGCGCATGGTGCGCGATTCCGTGCGCGCCTGGGTCGGCGAGCGCTACCTGCCGCTGGTGATGGAGCACTTCGAGGGCGGCACCTTTCCGATGGAGGTGACCCGGGAGCTGGCCGAGCTGGGTCTGTTCGGGCCGACGACGCCGGCCGAGTACGGCGGCATGGGGCTGAACAACGTCGCCTACGGCCTGATCTGCCAGGAGCTGGAGCGCGGCGACAGCGGCCTGCGCTCGTTCTGCTCGGTGCAGGGCTCGCTGGTCATGTGGCCGATCCACGCCTTCGGCAGCGAGGACCAGAAGCGCCGCTGGCTGCCGAAGCTCGCTGCCGGCGAGGCGATCGGCTGCTTCGGGCTGACCGAGCCCGACTTCGGCTCGAACCCGGGCGGCATGCTGACCACCGCCAAGCGCGAGGGCCAGGACTGGGTCCTCAATGGCCGCAAGATGTGGATCACCAACGGCACCGTGAGCGACGTGGCCGTGGTCTGGGCACGGGCCGAGGAGCGGATCCGCGGCTTCCTCGTGGAAGCCGGCACGCCGGGCTTCAGCGCGCCCGAGCAGAAGCACAAGTTCAGCCTGCGCGCCTCGATCACGAGCGAGCTGGTGCTCGAGGACGTGGTCGTTCCGGACGCCGCGCGGCTGCCGGGCGCCGAGGGGCTCAAGGCCCCGCTCTCCTGCCTGACCCAGGCGCGCTACGGCATCGCCTGGGGCGCGCTCGGCGCCGCGCTCGCCTGCTTCGACGAGGCGCTCGAGTACTCGAAGTCGCGTATCGTCTTCGACCGCCCGCTGGCCGCGTTCCAGATCCCGCAGAAGAAGCTGGCCGACATGGCGACGGCAATCACGCTCGGCCAGCTCATGGCCCTGCGCCTGGGCCGCCTGAAGGACGAGGGCAGCGTGACCGCGGCGCAGGTCTCCATGGGCAAGCGCAACAACGTCGCGATGGCCCTCGACGTCGCGCGCACCTGCCGCGACATGCTCGGGGCGAACGGGATCAGCCTCGAGTACCAGGTCGGCCGCCACCTGTGCAACCTCGAGAGCGTGATCACCTACGAGGGCACCCACGACATCCACACCCTGGCCCTCGGCCAGGAGCTCACCGGCCACCAAGCCTTCCGCTGATCCCGGCAAGCTGAAATACCGAACCAGGTTCGATTCTTCAGCCCGGCGACCCCATCCGCTCGACGGGTGCGTAGGCGGCGAGTGGTTTCGGCGGCAGGCTCGGGAACGTGGCCCGGAAGGCCAGCTCCACGATCGACGACGCGGATTGCGCATAGCCGGGCTCACATGCGATCCGTCGCGCGTGTTCTCGGCAGCGCGAGTGTGCAGCAGCCGTAGAACAGCCGGTGCGCTCGGAGATCTCCCTGAAGGTGAGGCCGCAAACCAGGCGGAGGAGGCCGCACTCGAGACTCCTGCGCCAGCCGGGGCTTTGTCGATCGTGCATGGAATCGGAGGCAGCGACCAGCTCCATCACGATGGGCGGCGGCAAGAGCGTGAAGGCGGGTGCGCAGCCATCGGCCAAGGTCGCCTTCCGGGACATCCAGGTCCATATTTGACTCGGCGCAGCTCGCACCAGGTCATCGAAGGGATCGCCCCCGACCTCATCGCTGCCGATGCGACGGTGCAGGAGCGCACAGATCTCCGGGGCTGGCGATGACGGAAAGATCTCGTCATAGCCCCCAGCGGTTCTGGACTCTGGCCCCTGCGCAGCACAAATCCTTCCCTCGACCTCGTATCGCGACAGCCAGGGCGGGCCCTTCGCACGTGCGTAGTGCCAGGCGCTGCTGTAGGGGTAGTCCCGGGCTCGCTGGACCAGACCGGCTTCAACAGCGTTGTGGTCGATGTAACGCACCAGTACCCGCCAGTAGTCCTCGCTCCTCACACGGAGTGAACGAAACCGGCCTCGGAAGAGGGGCCCGTCTCGGCGATTCCTGCGGTTGAACCAGCGTGAGTAGAGTTCCTGGATACGGTGCATGCCCTCGGAGAGACGGCCCTCCGGGCTTCGAACCAGCAGGTGGAAGTGGTTGGGCAGCAGGCTGAAGGCGTGCACTTCCATCCAGCCCCTCCTCACGACGTCCGCCAGCAAGGCGAGGAAGAAGCGGAACTCGACCCGCTTGGCGAAAATGACTCTCTTCGCGACCCCACGGTTCATCACGTGGTGCCAGGCGCCGGGTTCGTCGAGTCGCGGACGTCGAGGCATCGGGCTGGGGCTCGATCCTCGCCGGCCGAGGCCCGAGACCTCGACTGGCGAACCGGCGGACGGTTACCGAACCAGGTTCGATTCTTCAACCTGCCGGCGCGACTCTCCGATCTGCAGCACGTCTGCAGCGGGCTGAAGAATCGAACCTGGTTCGGTATTTCAGCGGATCACCGTCTCCTTCTGCGGGCGGGGCGAGCGGGCATGCGCCAGGGCGGCTTCCACGAAGGCGCGGAAGATCGGTTGCGGCGCCAGCGGGCGGCCCTTGAACTCGGGGTGGTACTGGACGCCGATGAAGAAGGGGTGGTCGCCGAGCTCGAGGATCTCCACCAGGTCGCGCTCGGGGTTGACGCCAGAGAGCACCATGCCCGCCGCCGCGAACCGCTCGCGGTAGGCGTTGTTGAACTCGTAGCGGTGGCGGTGGCGCTCGCTGATCAGCGTCTGGCCGTAGAGGCGGTGCGCCAGCGTGCCCGGAGCGATGCTGCACGGCCAGGCGCCGAGCCGCATGGTGCCGCCCTTCTCGTGCACGTCTGCCTGGTCGGACATCAAGTGGATCACCGGATCCGGCGTCTCGGCCGAGAACTCCGCGGTGTGGGCGCGCTCCAGGCCGAGCACGTTGCGCGCGAACTCGATCGTCGCGCACTGCATGCCCAGGCAGATGCCGAAGAAGGGGATCCCGGCCTCGCGCGCGTGCTGGATGGCGAGGATCTTGCCCTCCAGGCCGCGCTCGCCGAAGCCGCCGGGCACCAGGATCCCGTCGACGCCCTCCAGGAGCGCCGGGCCGCGCGCCGCATAGTCCTCCGCCTTCACCTTGCGCACGCGCACCTTGCAGCGGTTGGCCACGCCGGCGTGCGCCAGCGACTCGTAGATCGACTTGTAGGCGTCGTGCAGCTCGATGTACTTGCCGACCACCGCGACCTCGCAGGTCTCGCTCGTGCGGCGCATCTGGTCGAGCATCGCCTGCCAGTCCTCCAGGTCGGTGGCGACCTCGTCCGCGAGGCCCAGGTGGCGGGCGACCATCCGGTCGAGCCCGGCCTTCACGAGCATGACCGGCACCTCGTAGATCGAGAACTCGACGTCGCGCTCCTCGATCACCCCCTCCAGTCGCACGTTGCAGAACAGGCTGATCTTCTTCGCCATCTCGGCGGTCATCGCCTGCTCGGTGCGGCAGACCAGGACGTCCGGCTGGATGCCGATCTCGCGCAGCTTCCCGACCGACTGCTGCGTCGGCTTGGTCTTCATCTCG
>DATLFI010000419.1:0-32012 GCA_035524895.1 Thermoanaerobaculia bacterium
GGCTTTCTCGCGAAACGAAGCCTCGAAGCCCTCAGCGCGCCCGCGCCAGCTCGTAGACGATGTCGTAGTGGAAGCGCACGAAGCGGTGGAGCTCGCTCTCGAGGATGCGCTCCTGGTCGCTGTGGGCGCCGAAGCCCTTGGGTCCGTCCTCGATGTCGGTGGCGGGGCCGATGCCGTAGCTCTGGATGCCCTTGGCGCGCAGGAATGCCATGTCGGTGGCGCCGGTGCTCATGGTCGGCAGCGTCACCGCGCCGTAGTGGCGCTGCACCATCTCCTCGATGGTACGGAACGCCTCGGTGTCGAGACGCGCGTCGCCCGAGCCGGGCCGTACCGCGCGAGGCGCTAGCCTCACCTCGACCGCGGGATCGTCGACCACTTCGCGAGCGAGCTCGAGGAACTGCTCGATGTCCTCGTCGGGCAGCACGCGCAGGTCGACGATCGCCTTCGCCTCGGAGGGGATGACGTTGACTCGGTAGCCGCCGTCGACGATGTTCGGCGACAGCGAGGAGCGAAGCATCGAGGCGTGACGCGGCTCGTGCTCGAGGAAGTGCTCGTCGACTTCGTCGACCTTGGCCGGATCGAGCACGGCGAGGTAGCGCGCGGCGTCCTCGGGCGGCGAGATCGAGGCGAGACGCTCGAAGTAGCCGCTGGTCGTCTCGTTGAGACGGATCGGCGAGCGCCAGTCGGCGACCTTGGCCACCGCCTTCGACAGGCGCACCACCGAGTTGGTGCGCAGCGGCACCGAGCCGTGACCGGCGACGCCTCGCGCCACCAGCTCGATCGCGTACGGCCGTTTCTCCAGGGTTTGCACGGAGGCGTAGGCGACCTGGCCGTTCTTGCGCGTCACCCCGCCACCCTCGGCGATGCAGAACTCGGCGTCGATGCGGTCGAAGTGCTGCTCGACCATGAAGCGGATGCCGACGTGGGTGGATCCTTCCTCGCCAGCCTCGGCGAGAAAGATCACGTCGCGCTCAAGCGGTACCTGCAGGCGGTGCAGCGTGAGCATCAGCATCAGCCCGGCCACCACGTTGTCCTTGTCGTCCACGGCGCCGCGCCCGTAGACCCAGCCGCCGTCGCGCGTGGCGCTGAAGGGCGGGAACGTCCACTTCGCCGGATCGACGTTCACGGTATCCGTGTGCGCCATGACCAGGAGCGGCCGCTTGCTGCCGTTGCCCTTCAACCGCGCCACCACGTTGGGGCGATGCTCCTCGAGCGAGAACACCTCGACCGGAATGCCCGCGCCCTGGAGGACCGCCGTCAGGTACGCGGCTGCCGGCGCCTCGTTGCCCGGTGGGTCGGTGGTGTCGAAGCGCAGGAGCATCTGGAAGTGCGCCATGGTCTCGGCCTCGAGCGCTGCCCAGTCGGGCTGGGGCGACGGCGGGGGAGCCTGGGCGCCGGTGAGCGCGGCGACGCCGACGAGCGCGATCGCCAGGTACGGGGTGCATCGAGAGCGCATGGCGACAGACTAGCGCGAAGGCGAAGGTCCCGTGGCGGCTCGCCTGCGGAGTAGCATCGACTCCGACCACGGAGGTGACCATGGAGCGTCGTACCAGCTTCGCCGCACCGACCCGGCTTCCGGCCGCTGCCGCCCTGGCCGTTGTGGCATGTCTGTCGACGGTGTGGATCCCGGTCCAGGCCGCAGCGGCGACTCCCGACGAGGACCTGCTGGCCGCTGCCGCGGCGGCCGACCTCGCCAGCGTCCGGCGCGCGCTCGAGCGCGGGGCCGACTCCGACGCCGAGAACCGCTACGGCCGGACCGCGCTGTCGCTGGCGGCGGGTGGCGGTCACCTCGAGGTGGTTCGGCTGCTGCTCGAGCGCGGCGCGGATCCCAACCGCCGCGACTGGTTCTACGACAGCTCGCCGGTCGGCTGGGCGCTCCAGCGCGAGGACCCCAGCTTCGAGGTGGTCGAGGCGCTGGTGCGGGCCGGCGCCGAGGATCGCTTCCAGGCCCTGCTCGGAGCGCTGCGCTCGGGTCGCGACGAGCTGGCGCGCGCGGTGATCGCGAGCGGACCGTTGCTGCAGTCGGAGCGTGACCAGCTCGAGACCTTCCGCTCGCGCATGACCCCGGTGCAGCTCGAGCTCTTGGCGCGTGTCGAGGTGGTGCCCGACCCGCCGCCACCCGTCTACACCGTTGCGGACCTCGAGCGCTTCGCGGGCGAGTTCGAGGGCTGGGACAACGACCGCCTGGTCACCGTGTTGGTGGCCGACGGCGCGCTGCGCATCGCCATCGGCGACGACCCGGCTCGTCGCTTCGTGGTGTCGGGCGAGAACGCCTTCCGCGCCGAGGGCGGCGAGACCCGCGCCGAGTTCTTCGGTCGCGCGCGCACCATCGAAGGGGTCGCGCTCGCCGAGCCGGACGAGCGGCCGGTGGTGCTGCGGCGCACGGTGGTGAGCGCCACCGCCACGGCCACTGCGGCGGCGACCGACCGTGCCGCGACGCCGGCTTCCCCGGCGGCTCGCCGGAGCACGGCGGCGACCGAGCACTGGCCGAGCTTCCGCGGCGCCAACGCCGCGGGAGTGGGAGACGGAGCCGAAGTGCCGGTGTCGTGGAACGTCGAGACCGGGGAGAACGTGCGCTGGATCGCGCCGATCCCGGGGCTCGGCAACTCGAGCCCGGTGGTGTGGGGCGACCACGTGTTCGTGACCACCGCGGTGGCGGCTTCGGGCGAGCAGAAGATCCGCACCGGCCTGACCGGCGCCGGCGACGGCGTCGACGAGTCGGTGGAGCACTCCTGGCGCGTGCTGGCGTTCGACCGGCGCACCGGCGCGCCGCGTTGGGACGTCGAGATCGCTCGCGCGATCCCCGAGACGCGGCGTCACTTCAAGGCGACCCAGGCCAATTCGAGCCCGGCAACCGACGGCAAGGTCGTGGTGGTGGTGTTCCCCACCGCCGGCATGGCGGCGCTCGACTTCGACGGCAAGGTGCTGTGGCGGGTCGACCTGGGCGGGCTGGAGGCCGGCGCGTTCAACGACACCGGCATCCAGTGGGGCTTCGCCGCCTCGCCGGTGATCTATGGCTCGACCCTGATCCTGCAGGTCGACGTCCACGAGACCGCCAGCGAAGGGCCGTACCTCGCGGCGTGGGACCTCGCGAGCGGCAAGCGGCTCTGGCGCACCCAGCGCCGCGGCATCGCGTCGAGCTGGGCGACCCCGGCGATCGTGCGTGGACCGGAAGGCGACGAGCTGGTGTGCAACGGCTCGGTGATCAAGGGCTACGACCCGCGCACCGGCAAAGAGCTGTGGAGCCTCGCGCCCAACTCCGAGCTGGTGGTGGCGGCGCCGGTCGCCGGCGACGGCGTGGTCTACGTGTCGGCCGGCTACCCGCCGATCAAGCCGGTCTACGCGGTGCGCGCCGGCACTCGCGGCACGGTCGACGCGACGCCGGGTCGCCCGCACGAGCGCCTGTTGTGGAGCCACGACCGCGGCGGTGCCTACATGCCGACGCCGCTGCTCTACGATGGTCGTCTCTACATCGTCCACCACAACAACATCCTGGTGGCCTACGACGCGCTCACCGGCGAAGCGCTGTTCAAGTCGCGCTTCAGCCAGGGCGGGACCTTCACCTCGTCGCCGATCGCATCGAACGGCAGGATCTACACCGGCACCGAAGAGGGGCTGGTCTACGTGCTCGAGGCGGGCAGCGAGCACAAGGAGCTCGCGGTCAACGACCTGGGCGAGCCGCTGATGGCGACGCCGGCGGTGTCGCAAGGCACGTTGTTCCTGCGCACCCCGAGCCGGTTGATCGCGGTCGGAGGATGAGGCGGTCGCCTATGGGCTCGACACCGCGTGCGGCCGCGCTGCGGGTCTTCGGCTGGTTGGTCTCGGCCGGTCTGTTCGGTGCGCCCGTCGCGGTCGCGCAGGCGCAGCACCTCCTGGGAGTCGACGTCTCGCACCACCAGGAGGAGATCGACTGGACCGCGGTCGCCGGGTCGGGCGTGGTCTTCGTCTACGTCAAGGCCACCGAGGGCATCGACTTCCAGGACCCCGCGTTCACCCGCAACTGGTCGGGCGCGAGGGCGGCGGGCCTGCTGCGCGGCGCCTACCACATGTTGCGCCCCGAGGACGACGCGGTCGAGCAGGCGAAGTGGTTTCTGAAGAACCTCGCCGAGGCCGGTTTCGGTCCCGGCGACCTGCCGCCGGCGCTCGACGTCGAGCGCGTCAGCAGCACCACCAGCTTGCCGCGCCATCAGACCGCCGAGCGCGCGCTCGCCTGGCTGGAGCACGTCGAGCAGGAGCTGGAGCGCAAACCGCTGCTCTACACCAACCCGCGGTTCTGGCAGGACTACCTCGCCGACCACCACCCGCTGACCGGCTACCCGCTGTGGCTCGCCGAGTACTCCGCGGAGCCGGCGCCGTCCTCCGGTTGGGGCTGGGAGAGTTGGACGCTGTGGCAGTTCACGCAGGATGGTCAGCGCCCCGGCGTCACAACGCGGGTCGACGTCAATCGTTTCGCGGGCTCCCACGAAGAGCTGCGAGCAAAGCTGCTGGGCAAACCGTAGCCCGGGACGTTCCGCTTCTTCGCCGGCGCGACGTATAGCGCTGGTGCGAGCGGAGCCAGGGCCATCGGGGCCGAGGCAGAGGCGGGTGGCACGGCCGCCTGTCCCGCCGCATCCAACCAGCGCTGCGGCGCTTACTTCGCTCCCCCCGAAGGAGCGAGAAGGGAGCCTTCATGCGTTCGCGCAGAGTTTCGAGCCACCGCCGCGTCTTCTCCCTGCTGATCCCTACCTTCCTGATGCTGCTCGTCGCTGGGCTGGGCATGGCCCGAGCAGAACGCGGCGTCGTACTCTCCGAGGCGGGTGCTGCCCGGCTTGCATACGACATCGCGATGAACGGCGCGACGTTCCACTTCGAGGGTCCGACCAACGAGGCGGGCTACCCCGCGGACGGCACTCCGTTCATCGTGCGTGGCTACCTGTATCCAGAGGGCACGTTCGCGACGCACGGATCGAGCAGCGGTACCAACGAGGACGGCAGCCCCGAGTTCCCCGAGCTCGTGGTGGGCACCTGGTACTGCCGCGGCTGGCACACCCAGGACGGGGATGCGCTGACGGGTGTCGTGGTCGCGACGACGCAGGTCTTCGACCTCGATCCGAACCAGCCGGGCGCCCACACCGTGGTCACCGACGGCCTCGAGCTGGCCGACTTCGATGTCTGGTTCTCGCGGGCGATCACCGGCGGGTCTGGCCGCCACCGGCACCCGACCGGCCAGCAGCGGCAGGTCTACGTCGACTTCAACGCCAGCGACGGGTTCAACACCTCCCGGAGCGGCTGACACGCTTCGAGCGCGAGGCGCGTGCGCTGGCGGCCCTCAACCACCCCAGCATCGCGACGATCCACGGTCTCGACGAGGAAGGCGGGCTGGTCTTCCTCGTGCTCGAGCTGATCGCCGGCGAGACGCTGCGAGAACGGCTCGAGCGCGGTGTGCTGCCGCTCGCGGAAGCGCTCGTCGTCGGCGCGCAGATGTCGGCTGCGCTCGAGGCGGCGCACGGAGCGGGGATCGTGCACCGCGACCTCAAGCCGTCCAACGTCAAGATCACACCCGAGGGCCGCGTCAAGCTGCTCGATTTCGGCATCGCCAAGGTGCTGAGGCCTGCGTCCGGCGACAGCGACAACGGCCTCACCGAGACGTTCGTGTCGGGCACGGCCCAGGGCGGCGGCGTCCTGGGAACTGCTCCCTACATGAGCCCGGAGCAGTGGCGTGCTCGCTCCGTCGACCAGCGGTCGGATATCTGGTCCTTCGGCTGCGTGCTGTACGAGATGATTTCGGGGCGTCGCGCGTTTGCGGGCGCGACCAACACCGACATCGCCGTAGCGGTCCTCGGCGGGGAGCCCGACTGGAGCGCACTCCCGGAGCTCACGACCGATGGCGTGCGCGCCCTCCTCGAGGCATGCCTGGCCAAGGAACCAGCGGACCGGCCGGCGGGTTTCGCTGCGGTACGAGATGCACTCGAGTCGGAGCTGGCAGCGATGACGTCCGGTTCCAACCAGCCAACGCTGCGCACGACGATCCGAGCGAGGCCCGCGCGCTCGCGTCCAAGCCGACCACCAACCTGGAGGCATACGACGCCTTCCTGCGAGGCGACGACTATCTCCGCCGGGCAACGAGCTGCAGTCCGACTCCGAGGTGATGATCGCCATCGGCATGTACGAGGAGGCGACTCGCCTGGACCCGGCGTTCGCCCAGGCGTGGAGTCGCCTTGCGCACGCGCACGCCTGGCGCTATCAGTGGTACTTCGACCGCTCCGAGTCGCGGTTGCGGCAGGCTCGCGAGGCCGTCACCCGCGCTCTGGCGCTCGATCCGCATCTTGCGGACGCGCACTACGCGTTGGGGCGCATCCTGGTGGACGAGAACGAGCCGGAGCGAGCGATGGAGGAGTTTCGCGACGTCCTCCGTCACGAGCCCAACCACGCCGAGGCGCTCTACGGGCTGAGCCACGCTGCCATCTCCCAAGGGGATTGGGACGTGGGAAGGCGGTACGCGGTGCAGGCGATGGAGCTCAGCCCGACATCGGCGGCCCTCGCATGCTGGACCGGCGGCGCGCACTCCTACGCTGGGGACTACCACGGAGCCATGGAGCACCACCAGACGGCGGTCAAGCTGGCTCCCGACCGCGCATGCCACTACTTCTGCGAGGTGGAGGCGTTGCTCAACTGGGACGGAGAGACGCGCCGTGCGCGAGCGTTCCTGGAACGCGTCCCCGCGCACCTCGACCGCGAGAAGAGCCCGGCGCTGGACTACCAGTGGATCTTGGTGGAGATGATCGACGGCCGATGGGACGAAGCCTTGCGGCGCATCGCGGCGGGTCGAGCAGCGGCGCTGCAGAGCCCGTGGTTCTACATGCCCAGGACCTTGCTGGCCGCCCAGGTCAACGACCTGCGCGTCGAGCCCGACCTCGCTCGCGCAGGTTACGAGGAGAGCGTCTCGACGATCGAAGGACTGCTCGAGGCGCGGCCGCTCGATGCTCGCCTCCACGGCGCGCTCGGCATGGCCTACGCCGGGTTGGGCCGGCGCTCCGAGGCGGTGGAGGCGGCACAGCGCGGGATCGACCTGCTGGGCGACGGCAAGACGGATCTGCCCTACCGGTTGCGCGATCTCGCGATCGTGCACGCTCTACTGGGCGAGCACACCCAGGCGCTCGCGACCTTGGAGAGACTGCTCGAGCTCAGGACCGGGTTCTTCTCACCGGCCTACCTGCGCGCCGAGCCGCTGCTGCGCGATCTCGAACGCGATCCGCGCTTCGCGACCCTGCTCGACCGTCCTCGTGAAGCGGCATAGCGCGACGCTCATCGCGGGAGCGTGACGCGTCGGATCCAAACGATCGCCGCCTGTCGCGATCGGCCCCAGAGGACCCTTCAGCTCCAGTGGACCAGGTCCGCGAGCGCAGGATTCGGCGATCCGCTCTCGGCGGGCCGGATCCTCACGCCGTAGGCAAAGCGACCCGCGGCTTCGAGCCGGACGGCGGCACGAAAGGTGATGCTGCCGGTGATGGTGCCTGGCTCGGGCTCCTGCGTCTGCGGCTCCACCGCGTCCATCTTCACCGTGCTCGCGCGGCGGAGGTCGAGGTTTCCGTCCTCTGCACAGGGGCCGACGACGAGATCGACGGCGAGGTCCTGCGAAGAGAGCAGGCCGCCCGTCTCGAGCGTCGTCTCGACCTGGAGCTCGTCGCCGAGGTCGTAGTGGCGCGGTTGCGGCAGGCGCGTCTCGGCCACCTTCAGCTCACCGAAGCCGCGCCGCAGGCTGCGGTTGCGCCACACCGCCTCGCGCGCTCCGCGGAAGCCGTTCTCGCGCAGCTCGATGGAGGCGAGCGCAGCCGGCAGGTAGGCCAAGTCGCGATACTGCTGGAGCATCCGGCGGGTGTCGAACTGGTGCGACAGCGTACCGATCGAGTGCCGCACCTTCTCGAGCCAGCGCCGCGGCACGCCGTCGTCGTCGCGCTCGAAGAACAGCGGCGCGATCTCGCGATCGAGCACGCGCAGGGCCGCGTCGCTGTCGAGGTCATCGGCCGCGTCCGGACCGTCGGCCTTCTCGTCGGCGCCGATGGCCCAGCCGTTGCTTCCGTCGTAACCCTCGGCCCACCAGCCGTCGAGCACGGACAGGTTGAGCGCGCCGTTCATCGCCGCCTTCATGCCGGAGGTGCCGGACGCCTCGAGCGGCGGGATCGGAGTGTTGAGCCACAGGTCCACACCCTGCACCAGCAGGCGGCCGAGCTCGAGGTTGTAGTCCTCGAGGAAGAACACGAGACCACCGAGCTCCTCGCCCAGGCTGGCACGCACCAACTGCCTCAGGATCTCCTGCCCGTGGCCGTCGCTGGGGTGAGCCTTGCCCGCGAACAGGATCCGGATCGGTCGCTCCTGGCGTTCGAGGATTTCGCGCAGTCGCTTGGGCTGGCGCAGCAGCAGGTCCGCGCGCTTGTAGGGGGCGAAGCGGCGCGCGAACCCGACCAGCAGCGGCTCCTCGCCGAGGCCGGCCAGCAGGCGCTGGAGCAGCTCTGGCGGGTCGTCGCGGTCGGCGCTGGAACGGCGCAGCCGTCGGCGGGTCTCCTCCAGCAGGCGCTGGCGCAGCGCTTCCCGCGCTCGCCAGAGGTCGCGATCGGAGACTCCGGCACCCGTTGCGCCGGTGCCGGCTGCCAGTGCCGACGAGACGCCGATGCGCGTGATCTCGGGCGCCACCCACGAGGGGGCATGCACGCCGTTCGTTATGTGCGTCACCGGCACCTCGGCCGGCAGGAGGCTCGGCCAGCAGTCGCGCAACAGCGCCCGCGAGACGCGGCCGTGGACCTCTGAGACGCCGTTGACGAACGCTGCGAGCTGCACCGCGAGCCGGGTCATGGAGAACGACGGCTCGCCATCGGCACCGAGAGCGAAGAATCGCTCCCAGGTGAGGCCGAGCCACGACTCGACATCCGAGAAGTAACGCCGGAGCAGGCTCTCACCGAAGCGGTCATGGCCTGCCGGCACCGCGGTGTGCGTCGTGAACACGGTGCTGGCCCGAACCACCTCGCGTGCCTCGTCGAAGGTGAGGCCGCGCTGGCGCACCAGCATCGCGGCACGCTCCAACGGTGCGAACGCGGCGTGACCCTCGTTGAGGTGGAGCACCGCGGGCTCGATGCCGAGTTGGTGCAGCAGGCGCATGCCGGCCCGACCGAGGACGATCTCCTGGCGCAGTCGCAGGTCGCCGTCGCCGGCGTAGAGCTGGTGGGTGATCGCCCGCGCCTCGGGACGGTTCTGCGGCAGGTCGGTATCGAGCAGGTAGAGCGGTACGTTGCCCACCATCGCTCGCCAGGCGGCGACCACGATCGGACCACCCGGCAGCCCGAGCTCGACCAGGAGCGGCTCTCCCTCCGGACCGCGCACCAGCTCGAGCGCGTGCTCGGCGGGATCGTTCTCGACCGGTAGGCCCTGCTGATCGCCGTCGCGGGTCACGCGCTGCCGGAGGTAGCCGCGCCGGAACAGGCAGCCCACCGCGACCAGCGGCAGGCCGAGGTCGCTCGCGGTCTTGACGTGGTCGCCGGCGAGCACACCGAGGCCGCCCCCGTACACGCGCAGGTTCGACTCGACCGCGAACTCGAAGCAGAAGTAGGCGACCGGCTGGTCCTGGCCGAGGCCGGCGGCGGCCCAGGCGGGGTCCACCGGCAGCGCTGCCTCGGCGCGGTGCCGCGCGACGCAGCGCTCCACGCGGCGCGCGAAGTCGGCGTCGTCGGGGCGGACCTCGATGGCCGCGCGCGGCATGCCGTGCAGCATGCGCACCGGGTTGCCTTCGGCGCTGCGGAAGTGCCGCGGCGAGAGCTGCTCGAACAGCTCGCGGGCCTCGGGATCCCAGGTCCAGCGGTAGTTGCGCGACAGCTCCATGAGCCCCTCGAAGGCTGGAGGGAGCGAACCGCCGACCTCGAAGGTGTGGAGCCGCAGCATGGGCGGAGGCGCCGCGGGCGGAGAGACGAGCTGCGGTCCCGGCTCGGCGCGGGTGGCGCGGCCGGCGTCCGCCGTGGCGAGCCTGGGATGTCGCGCGGCCACCTCCATCGCGAGGTCGAAGGCTTCGAGGTACCTCGGCACCAGGTCCGACCAGGCGAGGCGCCCCGCTGCAGCGCGGCAGGCCTGCGCGAGATCCGGCCGCTGTGGTGTCGAGAGGAACGCTTCGAGGAGGGTGTCGAGGTCCGCAACGGCCTGGCCCGCGTCGCGGCCATGGCGAAGCAGCACGTAGAGACCGTTGTCCTCGCCGAGCCCTTCGTGCTGCATCCAGCGCCCGAAGCCAGCCGAGTCCGTGGTCACCGTCGGCACGCCCACGCCCAGGCTCTCGGCGGGGGTCAGACCCCACGGCTCGTAGAACGACGGGAAGCACGCGAGATCGAGCGCGCGCAGCACCGCTTCGTACGGCATGTCGAGCAGGCCGTCGCGCTCGCTCAGGTAGATGGGCAGATGCAGGACCTTGACCCGGGAGCCACCAGCGTTGGCGAGACCGAGACGCGCGCACGCGCGCTGGATCGGATCGCCGTCCGGATCGAACAGCCGGTGCGTGGAGACCACCGAAGGGTCCCTGCCCCCGTTCGAGCTTTGGGCAGGCGCGAGCATCTCGAGCCGAGGGCCCGAGGCGCCGGCGGGCACCAGGAAGAGAGCGATCACCGGCTTGCCTGGGCGCGAGTCGAGGCGGGCGAGGGCCTCGAGCAGCACGTCGAAGCCTTTGTTGTGGAACTCGTAACGCCCGGAGGTGCCGACCAACACGACGTCGTCGGACGGCGGTGAACCGAGGAACCGCGCCGCGAGATCGAGCAGAGCTGTGCGCGCCCTATCGCGCGGGTGCTCGGCGGCGAGGCGGTCGATGACCGCGAGATCGACGCCGTTGGGCAGGATGGGACTGGCGCGCCGGCGGTGGAACAGCTCGGCTTCCTGAGCCGTGACGCCGCTCACCGTGGTGAACACGTCCGACTCTCGCGCCGCCACGCCTTCGAGCGAGTGCTTCGCGGCCACGCCCCCTTCGCGCGCTGCCTGCTCGGGCGACTGACCCACGAGCCCGGCCGCGGGGTCGTGTCCCGTGGAGGCCAGCGCTCTCCCGAGCACCGTGGCGTGGGTGGTGAACACGGTCGCGATCTCTGGCACCTGCTGGTGCAGGTGGAGCAGGGCGGTCGCCGCCATCCACTCGTGGGCGTGCGCGACCGCGGCACGGCGCGTGGGCTGCAGCCGCAGACGCCACCACCGTTCGATCGCGATACCGGCCGCGCGACCGAACAGCACCGGCTCGAGGTAGTCCCAGGCGCCCGCGAGAGAGTCGACGTGATAACGCTCCCAGAGCCGTGTCAGGTAAGGGTCCTTGTCGGCCAGGAGCGCCGAGAACTCCACGAGCACGGCACGCGGCCGTCCAGGTATCAGCCAGCGGCCGACCCGCACCGGCACGCCGGCCTGCCTGCAAGCGGCGATGAAGTCGTCGTGACCCGGCTCGGGCTCGAAGCGCTCCTCTTGCTCCGAGCGCGAGAGCAGCCACGGCCCCACGGTCACATAGTCGTCGCCGAACAGGTCGACCAGGGTCGGCGCCTTGCTCGACACCACCGTGTAGATACCGCCGACCTTGTTGCAGACCTCCCAGGAGATCTCGAACAGCACGAAGGGGTGCGCGGTCGGGTGGTGGTTGTGCGGTAGCTGACTCATGCGGGACTGGATCGACGGAGTGGGAGGAGCGCTCGACCAGGTGGCGTCAGGCGCGGAGCGGCGCAGCATAGCGCTCCTGCCGTACCGGGCTGTCGGTCGTGCCAGGACTACCCGTGACGAGAGGCGATACCTGTCACGCGGTGGCGCGCCGCTCTCGCCCGCGCACGCGCCTACCGAGGTCGTCGAGGACGTTCATGAAGGCGATGTAGGCGTCGTGGGGCGACCGGAACGGGCTGAAGTACTTGTGCACGTCGCCGTCGGAGAACCACTTGGTGCACATGTAGTAGAGGTGGTCGGAGGTGGTCAGCTTGCGCCAGCGCTCGAGGAGCTCGGCGTCGCCGCGGGCGCGCAGGTCGCGGCCGAGCTCCCAGAGCACGTCGGCGGCGGCCTTCTGCATGTCGTTGCCCAGCCACGCGGTGAGGTCGCGCTCCGCGTCGGCCCACGACACCGGCCACGGCATGTCGAGACGGCCTAGCGGGTCGAAGCGGGCGGCGACCTCGGCCGGCGTCTCGAAGCGCATGCCCCGCGCGAGGACCTCGTGGGGCAGGCGAGCCATGAACGCGAAGATCCCGGTCTCGACCCACTGGTGCTCGCCGAAGGTCTCGTAGTCCATGAACAGCCCGACCAGATCGTCGCCGAGCGGCAGCGCACGCAGCCAATCGGCGAACGTCTCGGAGCGCAGCGGCCACGAGTCCCAGCCGCGATTGCTGAAGCGAAACGCGACATCGTCGGAGAGCCGATAGGAACGCAGCAGGAGCTTGATGCGCTCGCAGCCCTCGGGACGGTACAGGCGGTGCGGGCTCCGCCAGCCGAGCACGTGGTCCGCGCCCTCGGCGAGGATGCAGCGAAAGCCGAGCTGCTCGGCGCGGCGCGCGATCTCGTTGGAGCACACCAGCTCGGTGTTGCGGAAGGTGGTCGGGCGCTTCCCGCAGAGCTCCTCGATGCGACGTACCTGCGCGGCGACCTGGAGGTCGAACTCGTCCCAGTCGAAGAGCGCGGCGAGCGAGTGGTGCGAGGTCTCGGCGAGGAACTCGACCGAGCCGGTGGCGGCGAGACGCCGAAAGCTCTCGAGCGCCTCGGGAGCCCAGAGGGCCATCTGCTCGAGGGCGGTGCCGCTGACCGAGAAGGCGCAGCGGAACGCGCCATCGGTCTCCTCGATCGCTCGCAGCAGCAGCTCGTTCATCGGTCGATAGCACTTGTCGGCGACGCGCCGCACGATCTGCGCGTTGGCTTCGTCGTCGAAGTAGGCATCGCTGCGGCCGACGTCGAAGAAGGTGTAGCGCCGCAGCCGGAACGGCTGGTGCACCTGGAAGTAGAAAACGATGCTCCTCATGTCGCGGCCCTCTCGCCCAGAATCTCTGTGTACACGTCGCGCAGGAGCTGTCCCCGCAGCTCCCAGCGCATGCGCGCCACTTCGCCGCGCCCGTCTTCGACGAGCTGCCGCCGCAGCGCCGGCTGGCGCAGCAGTGCCAGGATCTTGTTGGCGATCTCCTCGACGTCCCAGAAGTC
The DNA here is from genome assembly GCA_035524895.1 of Thermoanaerobaculia bacterium. Taxonomy (GTDB): domain Bacteria; phylum Acidobacteriota; class Thermoanaerobaculia; order Multivoradales; family Multivoraceae; genus DATLFI01. The sequence continues at coordinate 13,147 of DATLFI010000419.1, forward strand.
GACCTTCAGCGCGTGCTCGAGGATCTCGGCGACGCCGCTCTGTCGCGACACGATCACTGGCACGTCGAGCGCCATCGCTTCGAGCGGCGCGATGCCGAACGGCTCGGAGACCGACGGCATGACGTAGATATCGGCGAGCGCGTACATGCGCTCGACGTCGATGCCCGAGAGGAAGCCGGTGAAGGAGAGATGGCGCTGCAGGCGCATCCGCGCCGACTCCTCGATCATGGTCGGCAGCATGTCGCCGGTGCCGCCGAGCACGAAACGCACCCTCGGCTCCTCGCGCACCACGCGCGCCGCCGCCTGCAGGAAATAGTCGGGACCCTTCTGGAAGGTGACGCGACCGAGGAAGAGCACGATCGGCTCGTCGATCGCCTTCTCGAGGTGCAGCTCCTCGACCTGGTCGCGCTGGGTGACCGCGTTGTGCACCACGCGAATCTTCGAGGGGTCGACACGGTAGCGGCTGGTCACCACGCCTGATGTGTAGTGGCTCACGCACACCACGCGGTCGGCGGCGTCGAGGCCGGCCTGCTCGATCTCGACGATGCGCCGGTCGGCGCCGTCGCCGCTGCGGTCGTACTCGCACGAGTGGACGTGGACCACCAGCGGCTTGCCGCGCCGTCGCGCCGCGAGGATCGCCCCCGGGTAGGTCATCCAGTCGTGCGCGTGCACCAGGTCGAAGTCCTCGTCCATTGCGAGCTCGCCGACCGCCAGCGTGAAGCGGGCGACCTCGGCAAAGAGATCGCGCGCGTAGCGCCCGTCCCGTGTGAGACCCAGTGAGACCGGCTCGAGCGGCCGCGGCGAGGTCGGTGCCGGTGTCGTGGAGACCAGGGCGTCAGAGTCGGACAGGGATCCTGAAACCTCGGGTGGGACTTCTGGTGGCGCGTGCTCGGGATTCTCGACCGCGGTCGCTGCGGCGTGCCGGCGCAGGTAGGGCCGGAGTGACTTGGGCATTCCGGGGTACGAGGCCGCTGCGGGCGCGGTCGACGAGGAGGTCTCCTCCTCGGAGGGATTGTCGACCATGTGCGCGTAACCACCCGCGTCGAGGTAGGGCCGAAGCGAGCTGTCGATACCGAGCACGCGCAGCGCTCCGAGGACGGTGGGCGACTCTTCGCCGTTCGCGATCGAGGGATCGCCTGCAACAGCGACTGTCTCGTAGCTCGCGGCTCGCGCCTCTCGCGGCGCGAAGCCAGCGGATGCGCTCTCCTCCGGTGTCTCTCCGGTTGCTGGCGCGTCGGCGATCGACGTGACCGGGCGCCGCGGGGGTCCGGGGTCGATCAGCCGCACGCCCGGCGCCGTGTCCTCGTCGCCGAACCGGTGGGGCACCACGAAGGTGATGTCGACGCCGTGGTGCGCGAGACCCTGCGAGATGCCTTGGCAAGCCGTGCCCAGACCGCCCGAGATGTGCGGCGGGAACTCCCAGCCCACCATCAGCACCTTCACGTCGGCCCGCCTTCGAGGAGGTGGTAGGCGCGCAGCAGCTCGGCGGTGCTCCAGGCCTGCGCCGGCGCGCCCCCGGGCCGGTAGGGTGGGTCGCCGTCATGGACCTCCGAGACGTGGAGCAGCCCGTGCACCTGGAGCTGATCGGAGAAGCCATCGAGCAGGCTCCGCAGGCGCGCCACCTCGTCGGCCCTCCTGCCCCGTGCGCGCAAGCATGCCTCGACGTAGAAGCCGAGCAGCCACGGCCACGCGGTGCCCTGGTGGTAGGCGTGGTCGCGGCGCTCCGGACCGCCCGAGTATCTGCCTTCGTACGCGGGGTCCTCGGGCGAGAGAGTGCGCAGCCCGACCGGCGTCAGCAGCTCGCGCTCGACCCGTTCGACCACCGCAACGCGCTGCTCTTGGGAGAGCGGGCTTTCGGCGAGCGCGGCGGCAACGACCATGTTCGGTCGCACGGCCGGGTCGGCGACGCCGTCCTGCCACCGATCGGCCAGGTAGCCGCTCTCCAGCCACAGCCGCTCGAGGAACGCCAACGCCGCGCGCCGGCGCCGAACGTCCCAGGCCGCTGCCTCGGAGTCCCGGCCGGCCTCGCGATGACGGCGCTCGAGAAAGCAGAGCAGCGCGTACCAGAGCGCGTTCACTTCGACCGGGCAGCCCCAGCGCGGAGTCAGGAGGTCGCCCTGGGAGCGCGCGTCCATCCAGGTCGCGGCCTGGCTCGGCGGCTCGTTGACGACCAACCCATCGGGGTCGACGCTCAGACCGGGAGCGCGGCCCCCGAGCAGCGACGCCGCGATCTCCTCGATGGCGGGGCGCAGCGAGCGCTCCAGCCGATTCGAGCTGCCGCCCTGGGCCGCGTACTCCGCGGTCGCCCAGGCGAACCACAGGGCGGAATCGAGCGAGTCGTAGGAGCTCGACTCGGGCGTCGGCCCGATCACGTTCGGCATCGCGCCGTCGCGCAGGTAGCGGAGGGAGCCCTCGAGCGCCTCGCCGCACTCCTCGACGCGGCCGCGCGCGAGCAGCAGTCCGGGGAGCGACAAAAAAGTGTCGCGACCCCACTCGCCGAACCACGGGAAGCCCGCGACCACCGCGAGGCGGCGGTTGGCGTCGCGGTAGAGGAAGTCTTCAGCGGCCAGCTCGAGACGACCACGGAAGCCCGGGGCGACCGAGAGCGCGGCGGTCTCGCGCCGGCGGGCCTCTTCGCGCCACAGGGCCAGCGGATCGTCGACCGGCTCTGCGATGGTCGCGGCCACCACCAGCTCGCGCCCGGCGTGAAGCGGCAGGTCGAACCAGCCGGGACTGAACTGGTCTTCGTGGCCGTCGTAGCCGCGCACGAGGTCCCGCTGGTACTCGACCTGGCGGGACCACACCGGATCGGCCTCGAACGACGGGGGAGCTCCGCCGACGGTGAACGAGACCGCGGGCAGCGCAGCATACGGTCGCACCGACACGCCTAAGGGAAACCGGCGCACCCGCGGGTCGAGCGCCAGGTTCTCGTGGGTGAGCGCGTCGGCCTCGCGGCAGGTCAAGAGCGGGCGCAGGCGAAGCTGGAGCTCGGCGTGGGGGAACCGCGCCAGGTAGCGGCAGAGCACCACCGGCGCGCCGCGGACCATCAGCAGCTCGCGGGTGATCGACACCGGACCGATGTGGTACTCGAACGTCGGGTACGGGCGCAGCGCGAAGCCGGCGATCGAACGGTGGCCGTGTGGGTACCAGAGCGTCGGATACCGCGCCATGGAGATTGGGAACTCGTGGCCCTCGCCATGCACCGTTTCCTCGAAGCGCGACAGGAAGCTGTGCCGGCGGTCGAGCCCCGGTGCCGGCGCGACGAGCAGGCCGTGGTAACGGCGAGTCGGGCACAGCAGGACCGTCGACGAGGCGAAGCCGCCGCAGCCGTCGGTCTCGAGCCATTCTTTGCGTAGGGAGTCGTGCAGCTCGAGGCACTGCTCGCGGGTGAGGGAGAGGATCGGCTTCATGGGGAGTGCGGGAGCGCGCCCAGGGAGCGGCCTCGCTAGGGTAACGCGGAATTAGCTGCGGCGCGGGAAGGGCTGTGGAAGAGACGCGATCGCCCCTCGCACCTCACCCCACCGCCCGCCCCTCCCTCTTACAGGCTGTCGAGCGGCGCTGAACCGCGGCGGCTGGTCTCAGGTCCGAAGGGTCGCGGTGATGTGGCCGCAGTGCTTCGCCGCAGCGCGTCGGATCGCCACCAGACTGCGCTCGACGTCTTCCTCGGTGGTCGCCCACGAGGAGACGCTGATCCGCATGGCGGTGCGGCCCTGCCACACCGAGCCGCCGCACCAACAGGTGCCCTCGCGCTGGACTTCCTCGATGACCCGCTTGGTCGTTTCGGGGTCGCCGAACGAGACCAGGACCTGGTTGAGCACCACCTCGTTGAGGATCTCGAAGCCGTCTTCGCGGAGGCCTTCGGCGAAACGTCGCGCGTGCCGGCAGGTGCGCTCTACGAGATCGGCAACGCCCGCCCGGCCGAGGTGTCGCAGTGCCGCCCACACCTCGACGCCCCGGGCCCGTCGCGAGAGCTCGGGCGTGTAGTCGGACGGATCCCGGTGGCCGTTGGGTGCGGGGAGGTAGGTGGCAGTGATCGCCATCGCCGAACGCAGGGTCGCAGGGTCGCGCACGAACGCCAGGCCGCTGTCGTAGGGCACGTTCAGGTACTTGTGGGCGTCGGTGGCCCAGGAGTCCGCGAGCTCGACCCCGGTCGCGAGGTGGCGCCGGCTCGGCGCCGCCTGCGCCCACAGACCGAAGGCGCCGTCGACGTGGACCCAGCCGCCGGACTCGTGCACCCGCTCGCAGATCTCCGCGAAGGGATCGAACGCGCCGGTGTTGATGTTGCCGGCCTGCACGCACACGATCGCCGGGCCGTCGAGCCGCGGCAGCTTGTCGGGGCGTATGCGCCCCTGTCCGTCGACCGGCACGCGCACCGGTCTCGTCCGCCCGAAGCCGAGCAGGCCGAGCGATTTCAGCAGGGTGGGATGAGCCTCCTCGCTGACCACCACGGTGACCTCGGGCGCCCCGATCAGGCCATCGGCTTCGACATCCCAGCCGGCGCGACCCAGCACCGCGCCCCGCGCCGCGGCGAGGGCGGTGAAGTTCGCGACGGTAGCGCCGGTGACGAAAGCGCCGCCGCTCTCTGGGGGCAGGCCGAGCAGGTCGAGCAGCCAGCCGAGCGCGACCTCCTCGATCCGCGAGGTAGCCGGGGTCGTGGAGAAGAACGCGCTGTTCTGGTCCCACGCCGTGGCGAGCCAGCTCGCGGCCACCGTGACCGGCAGCGAGCCGCCGATCACGAAGCCGAAGAACCGCCTGCCCGCGAGAGCGAGCGTCGCGGGCGACCCGAACTCGTCGAGCAGCCGCAGCACCTCCGCCGGATCGACGGTGGTCTCTGGGAGCCGCTCGCGGAAGCGGTCGACGCCGGCTACTGCCGCCGCGTCGGGCGCCACGCTCCGCTGGTCGAGGGTGGCGAGGTAGCGGATCGCTCGTTCGCTCGAGTTGCGGAGCAGGTTTTCCATGGTGGTCGCTTCCAGGGTCAGTCGCTTGCGGGCTCCGGTCGCCGGCGGTCGTCCTGCCGATCGGCTTCGCTGCGGCCCAGGATAGACCGGCAGGGCTCGACGTTCTGGCGTTCGTCGGACCCGCAGGCTCGACGGGAGTTGGCGCCGCGCCGCGTCCGATCTCTCTGACTACCATCTGACTACGCGTTCGACCACGAAAGCTCGCCACGCAGCGGCCTGCTACCTCCCGGCTCGCGGGCGGCGCGGCTGCAGCCGCTCGAAGCGTTGCGGCACGATTGAGGGTCGGAGCGTAGGGTCGACAGCAGCGGCGAGCGACGCTGCGGGTTTCGCCGCCGACCGGTTCAAGCCTGCTTCAGGCTTGCAGGGCCTCTTCGGCCAGCACGCGCAGCACTGTGCGAATCGACAGGAAGCCCACGACGCGACCTTTGACCAGCACTGGGATGTGACGGAAGCCGTCGACACCCATCCGGTGCAGCGCAAAGGCGAGGCTGTCGTCCTTCTGCAGGGAGAACGGATCCCGGGTCATCACTTCGGCCAGCGGGACTGCCTGCGGGTCGCGCCCCCGGGAGACGACTCGCAGCGCCACGTCCCGCTCGGTGAAGACACCCGCGAGTCGCCTGCCTTTGGCGAGCACGAAGACACAGCCCTCGTGGCGGTCCTGCATCAACTTCACCGCCTCGGCGACCGTGGAGTCGAGCGTGAGCAGGAGCGGCTTCTTGAGCGGCAGCTCGCCTAGCGTGTGCGCCAGCAGCGGGTCGTCCGGGGAAACACCCCAAGCCTGGACGTCGAGACCCGCGAGGTCCATGCCGCAGTCGGCGCACAGGTCTTCACCCTGGATGTTGTCGTGCCTGCAGGCCGGACAGATCATCGTGAGAGCTCAGGCCCTTTGGGTCAGGCGCCCTCGCGCTTCCGATACTGCTGGTGGAGGCGCGGCGGCAGGTTGACCACGTCCTCGGGGAAGCGGTCGGCCAGGAACTGCAGGATGTCGTTGGTGGTCAGCAGCCCGCGAAGCTTGCCGTGACGGTCGACGACGACGAGGTGGCGGTGGCGTCGCTCGTCCATGGCGGCTATGGCCTCGAGCAGGGTCGCCTGACGGCGGATGGTCACAGGAGGGTGGCTCATCAGGTCCTGGATCGACGTCGTGCGCCGGCCCTCGGGCTCGAGCTCCGCCTTGCCGCAGCGCTGCAGCACGTCGCGCTCGGTGAAGATGCCGAGCGGCTCCAGCTCGGGCCCCACGATCACGACGGCCCCTCGGCGCGCACGCACGAGAAGCTGCAGCGCCTGCTGCACCGTGGCTGCGGGCGGCACGCGCGGCGCCGGTAGCAGTCCCAACTCCAACACGCGGCTGTCGCGAACGAGCTCTCTGAGAAGGGGCACTGCGCCGATTGTACTCGGCGCCACCATGGGCCTGCGCATCGACGGCGTATCGGGCCGCTGGGCGCCCAGCGCGCGAGTCGGGGCTCGGGCCATGGTGCTGTAGGCTGGTCTACCCCCATCTCGACGGATCGCTCGACGGATCGACTGAGGAGACACGGCATGTCTTGGGACGACTACGCCAACCACGACGCGCTCGGTCTGGCCGAGCTGGTGCGCCGCCGCGAGGCGAGCCCTCGTGAGCTGGTCGAGGCCGCGATCGCTCGCATCGAGCGTCACGCCACGACGCTCAACGCCGTGGTGTACCGCGCCTTCGACGAGGCCCTGCACGTGGCTTCCGGGCCCTTGCCCGACGGACCGTTCCGCGGCGTGCCGTTCCTGGTCAAGGACCTCGGCTGCCCGGTCGCGGGGATGCCGGCGAGCGGGGGAAGCCGTTTCGCATCCGCGCAGCCCGCGGGCGCCGACGGCCCCCTCACCGCGCGTTTCCGCGCCGCAGGGCTGGTGTTCCTCGGCAAGACCAACACCCCCGAGTTCGGCATCACCGGCACCACCGAGCCCACCCGCTTCGGACCCTGCCGTTCGCCATGGAACGTGGCACACAGCGCCGGCGGATCGAGCGGCGGGTCGGCCTCCGCGGTCGCCGCCGGGATGGTGCCGATGGCGCACGGCAACGATGGCCTCGGGTCGATCCGCATCCCTGCCGCCTGCTGCGGTCTCTTTGGCCTCAAGCCCAGCCGCGGCCGCAACCCCTGGGCCGAGGACCCGGGCGAGCTCGCGCTCGACCACATCGTCGATCACGTCGTGACCCGCACGGTGCGCGACAGCGCCGCGCTGCTGGACTGGACCTCTCGCGACTGGCCAGGGTGGCCGCAATCCGGGCACGCGCGGCCGCGACCGCCAGGACGGCCATTCTCCGAGGAGATCGGCACGCCCCCGAAGCCCCTGCGCGTGGCGTTCTGGTCGAAAGCGCCGCGCGGCGACGAGTCGCACCCCGAGGTGCGTCGCGCCCTCGAGGAGACAGCGGCCCTGCTCGAGGACCTCGGCCATTCGGTGGAGGAACGCGGCCTGCCGATCGACCAGCTCGCCTTCTACCGCACCCTGCGCAGCCAGACCGGGGCCTCGGGCGCGGCGCGGCACCGCGAGCGTGTCGCGCGCATGGGCCGCGAGCCCGAGCCCGACGAGTACGAGCCGCTCACCTGGGCCGGTCTGCGCGCCGGCCAGGCACTCACCGGCGAGGATGTCATGGCCGGCCGGCGCGATCTCGAGCGCCTGTGCGCCGACATCCACGCCTTCTTCGAGACCATCGATGTCTACCTGACCCCAGTGCTCGGCACACCCCCGCCACCGATCGGCTTCATCGACTCCCGCGGCGACCTCAAAGAGTTCAACCGCCGCACCGCCGCCACCTATCCCTTCACCGCGCCGTTCAACTTCACCGGCCAGCCCGCCATGTCGGTCCCGCTCGCGTGGTCGAACGAACCATCGAGTGAGGGCCTGCCGATCGGTATGCAACTCGCCGGCCGCTACGGCGACGAGGGCACGTTGCTACGTCTCGCGGGCCAGCTCGAGGAGGCGAAGCCGTGGCGAGACCGGCGGCCGGCGGTGTGGGGATGATCTCGGTTGCTGCGACCTACCACCGGGCCACTCGATTCACCCTTCCGGCGCCAGCTTCACCGCGATCCCCTCCGGGGCCAGTACCGTTTCGACCGAGGGTAGGAAAGCCACCAGCGACTCGGCGACGGCGCGCACGAGCATGCCGGCGGCGACCGGCACGAAGGCAGTGCCGCGAAGCGAGGAGTCGGCGATGGTGACCTCGCCGCTGACCACGAAGAGGTAGCGGTCCTCTGCGGCGACGCGCGCGAGCGATCCGGAACGCAGGACGGCCACGCGAGCGGAGTCGATCCATGCGAGACGCTGCACGCGGCTGAGATGGCGGTGGGGCGGCAGCACGCGCACGGCGTTGTCGAAGCTGCGGCGGCGGAACGCGAGCCACACCTGCTCGCGGAGGGTGGGATGGGTCTCGAGCAGCCGATCGAAGCCGGCGCGGTCGATGCGGCCGACCGTCAGAGCGGTGGCGGCGCGGGCGGTGGCGCTGCGCGGTGCTCCGGTGAGTAGCGCCATCTCGCCCAGGAGGTCGCCGCCGCCGAGCACGTCGATCAGGACATCCTCGTCGCCGACGCGCTTGAGCACGTGCACGGCGCCGCGCGCGACTACGTAGAGGCTATCGCCGCGGTCGCCCTCGGCGAAGAGCCGCTCGCCGGCCGGCAGGATCACCTCCTCGGTGAGCGCCGCCAGCTCGGTGCGTGTCTCGGGATCGAGCGCCTCGAACAGCGGCGTGGCCGCCACCAACTCCGCGGTGGATGGCAGGTCGACGCGGGTCGGCGCGTTGCGCAGCCGGTGCATCCGATGGTCGATGCGCTCGAGCTCTTGTCGCGCGGCCGATTCGTCGAGCTCGCCGAGGTGGGCCAGCGCCTCGAACGCGCCGCGCTCGAGGTTCAGCTCGATGCGGCTCGCGAGCCGGCTCTCGATCGCTGTCGCCACTTCGGGAAGATGGGCACGGGCGTCCTCGATCCACTCCTTGCTGCGCCGGAGCGATTCTCGGTAAGCATCGCGAAGGACGCGCAGCGTTTCCTCGTCGATGCCGGTGGAGTCCTCGAGGCTCTCCAACACCAGCTCCGCGGCCTGGCTCTCTGCGCGGGCGAGGTCGTAGAGCAGCGCGAGGCGCTCGAAGCCGACCTTCTGTGCATCCGGCAGAAGTCGTCTGCGGCGCGCGCGCCAGCCTCCGTGGGCAGCCGCGGCGCGCGAGGCGGTGGGCTCGAGCCGGCCACGGTCGATGCGGTCGAGCTGGCGGTCGATGTCGTGCGACAGACGCGTCACCGCTTCGGCGCCGAGGGTGCCATCAGCGTGGGCCTGCCAGTAGGCATGGCGCTCGATCGCGAGCACGCGTCGCCAGTGCCCGGCGGCGCGCTCGCGCGCGGGCGCGCTGGCGAGCTGGTTGCGGAGGGCGACGATCTCCTGCTCGAGGCTGTGACGCCGGTCGTCGACGTTGGCGGTGACGTGCTGCCAGGACACCGCGCGCAGGTGGCGCGAGCGCGAGACCTCGACCAGGGACCTGCGAACGCGGTCGATAGCGTGGGCTCGCACGGTCAGCAGGCCCAGCTGCTCGCCCAACGACAGCCTGTCGTAGCCGAGCCACGACAGCAGCCTGCCCATCGTGCCGCCGTTGACCAGGATGCTCAGGAACACGACGCCGGCGGTCACCAGGAGGATCTGATGTCGCAGGTCTTCGTCCACGCGGGTGTCGTGCGCGACCAACAGGGCCAACGCCAGCGACACCGCGCCGCGCAAGCCACCCCAGGACAGGACCGTGCAGTCGCCGAACGAGAGGCCCTCGCTCCAGCGATGGAGCAGCGGCTGGCTGGCCCAGTTGAGAGCAAAGCGCACCGCTATGACGGCGACGAAAGCGCCGACGATCAGGAGCAGATCAGTGGCTGAGGCACCGCCGATCTCGACCGCGATGATGAGGCCGACCAGGAAGAAGATCAGCGTGTTCGCGAGGTAGCCGAGAGTTGCCCAGAACCGGTGGAGGAAGTGAGCGACTTCGGGACTCACCCGCGTGCGCCCGTCGGAGCTCATCCAGAGACCCGCGGCGACCACCGCCATCACGCCGGACACCCGCAGCGATTCCGCCACCAGCATCGCGGCGTAGGCCAGCACCAGGGTCAGCGTGATCTCGGACAGTGGGTCGTTGAACAGCGCTCCGATCCAACGCGAGACGGCCCAGGCGAGCCCGAGGCCGATCACTAGGCCCCCGCTCGCGACCCACAGGAACCGGAGCACGGCGGAGCCGGCCTCGAGCTGCGCCACCTCGCCGGTGAGCAGGCCGAGCACCAGGGTGAAGAGCACGATGGCCGTGCCGTCGTTGAGCAGGCTTTCGCCCTCGATCACCACGCCCAGCCGCTTTGACACGCCCAGCTCGCGCAGGATCGCCACCACCGCCACCGGGTCGGTGGCGCTGATCAGCACTCCGAACACGATCGCCGGACCGAAGCCCCAATCCCAGGAGCCGCGGGTGAGCACCATCATCAGCCCCGCCGTCGCGAACGCGGTCACCACCAGGACCGGGATCGCGAGCACCACCACCGCGCCGAGGTTCTTTCGCAGATCGTGAACCTCGATGGCGTAGGCCGACTCGAAGACCAGCGCCGGCAGGAAGACCAGCAGAATCAGCTCGGGCCGCAGCGCCGCACCGCGCCGCAGCAGCTCGCTCCACGTCGACTCCGCGACCCCGGGCACGTACCGGATCACGAGCCCGACCACGGCACCGGCCAGCAGCATCGCGATGGTGTAAGGGATGCGCGTGCGGCCGGCGAGCAGACGCGTTGCTGCCCCGATCAGGAAGATCAGGCTGGCGAGGAAGACGACTGTGAACTCGGGACCGTGGTGCACCGTACCGTACCTGCGCGATCGGGCGGACGAGTCGAAGCCGAATGCAACGCGTCACGCCACCCTGTCGGCGGCGACTCTACACAGTGGATCTCGGAGTAACGGAGGATCATCGTAGCAGTCGTCCATGGGCCGCCCAGGGACGACTGCGTGAAGCCGAACAGCCCCGTCCCGGCCGCGCGTTGCCGAACTGGAGAACGTCGTGCTCGGCCTTACCCCACGGGAGATGAAAGCAAGGCCCTTTCGGGACAGTGTCCGTGGGCCCTTGGGTCCATGTGACTGCGGGTAGGGGCCGGGCTCTGCCCCGGCCGCGCGTTGCCGAGCGGGAGATCGTCGCCACCGTGGGCCCCCGGTTGGTGGACGAAGACCGGCGCATCTTCGGAACTGCGTCGGAGACGGGGGTACCCGCGCGCGGGATACGCTCGACGCGTGGCGGCACAAGGCGCGGCCCTAGCGTTCGAGGGCGTCTCCAAGAGCTACGGCGACGTCCTCGCTGTGCGCGACGTCTCTTTCGAGGTGCATTCCGCCGAAGTGTTCGGCCTGGTCGGCCCGAACGGCGCGGGCAAGACGACGCTGCTGCGCATCCTGATGGACGTGCTGCGGCCGAGCGCGGGCGCGGTGCACCTGTTCGGCGAGCCGCTGCGCCGGCATCAGCTCGACCGTGTCGGCTATCTGCCGGAGGAGCGTGGGCTCTACCGCAAACGTCGCGTGATCGACGTGATGGTGTACTTCGGCACGCTCAAGGGGCTCGACCGGGACGAGGCGCGAGAACGCGCACGGCGATGGCTCGAGCGCGTCGGGCTCGCCGAGACCGAGCGCTGGCGGATCGAGCGCCTGAGCAAGGGCATGGCGCAGAAAGTTCAGATCGCCAGCACGTTGATGACAGAGCCCGAGCTGTGCGTGCTCGACGAGCCTTTCTCTGGCCTCGACCCGGTCAATGTGCGCCTTGTGCGCGAGCTGCTGCGCGAGCGCCAGGCAGAGGGCCTGACCACGATCCTGTCCACGCACCAGATGGATCGCGTGGAGGAGCTCTGCGATCGCGTCGCGATGATCCATCGCGGTCGCCTGCTCGTGTACGGCCCGGTGGACGAGGTGCGGCGCGCGCACTCCACGCCGGCGGTGCGGTTGCGCTCGAGCGGGCCTCCGCCGAGCGTGGCGGGCGTGCTCGACATGGTGGAGGAGCGCGACGGCGGCTGGCTGCTCCATCACGACGGCGTGGCGCCGAGCGCGCTGTTGCGGCGGCTGGTCGAGGGGGGCGCCGAGATCTCCCAGTTCGAGGAGGTGCTGGCGCCGATGGAAGAGGTGTTCGTGCGGGTAGTCGAAGGCGAGACCGCGATGGCCGCAGCCGGAGGAAGCTGAAAGCGTGGCAGTGCGCCTCGGTCCACTCGCCCCGCTCCGCGCCCTGCGCCTGGCGAAGGTGCGTGCCGTCGCTCGCTTCGAGCTGGCGGGCATGTTCTTCCGCAAGGCCTACCTGATCACTACGTTCGGCATGCCCGTGATCCTGCTGCTCTATGGCCTGCTGATCTCGATACCCGCGTACTTCGCGAGCAAGAGCGGGCTCCAGCCCCAGGTGTTCGGCCTGGTCGACCTGGCCGGCGTGCTCGATCCGGACCTGGAAGCTGCCTCGCCGCTCGACGAGCTGCCGGACGTGGCGCGTGCCGCCCTCGAGCGGCTCGGTGAGCGCAACCCCGCGGCACGCATGGCGGTCGACGGCCCCGTCACGTTTCGCCCGATGGCTTCGGAGGAGGCGGCGCGCGAGGCGTTGCGGGGCGGGGAGACCAAGGGGTACTTCGTCGTGCCGGGCGACTATCTCGCGAGCGGGCGCATCGACCTGGTGCGCGACGGCAAGGGATCGCCGCTCGCCGGAGCCGTCGGGGGAGAGCAGCTCCAGCGCTTCCTGCGCGCGCAGCTCGTTGCCGGCCGGATGCCCGAGGAGGTCGCCGTGCGCGTGCGGCGACCGGTGACCGAGACGCGCACCTTCGAGCTGGACGATAGCGGCGCGGTCGTTCCGTCCAACCAGCTCGCGCGTATCGTCGCTCTGGCTGTGCCTGGCGGCGTGGGCCTGCTGCTCTTCGTGTCGTTGATGATGACCAGTGGCTACCTGGTCCAGGGCACGGCGGAGGAGAAGGAGAACCGGGTGGTCGAGGTGCTGCTCGCTGCGGCGAACCCCGACGAGATCCTGCTCGGCAAGCTGCTCGGCCTGGGCGCCGCCGGACTCTTCCAGACGCTGGTGTGGATGTCGATGGTGGGAGTGGCCGCCGTCGGCTTCGGCGGCGTGCTCGCGGGGATGGGCGTCGCACTGCCGTGGCTGGCGATCGGTCTGGGGTTACTGTTCTTCGTCGCGGGCTACCTGTTCCTGGGAAGCGTCATGCTCGCGACGGGCTCCCTCGGCGGCAACGTAAAGGAGAGCCAGCAGTGGAGCGCGGTGTGGACGATCCTGTCGGTGCTGCCCTTTGTGTTCGTGTCGGTGCTGCTGGTGGAACCCCACGGCACCGTGGGACGGGTGCTGACCTGGGTGCCGTGGAGCGCGCCGTTGACCGTGCTGCTGCGCGTGGCCCTCGATCCGACCGGCATCTCCTGGTGGGAGATCGCGGGCGCGTTCGTGGTGCTCCTGCTCTCGACCTGGGCGGCGTTGCGGCTAGGAGCTCGGCTGTTCCGGGTCGGCCTGCTGTTCACCGGCAGCCGACCGAAGCTGCGCGAGATCCTGCGACAGGCACGGCTCGGCGACTGAGCGCGCCGCGGCGACGGAGCGAGTCAACCGTTCGCCTGGCGTCGCAGCTCGGCGATGCGCGGGAGCAGCCCGGGGAGAGGCAGCGCGGTGGCTAGCCTCTCGGCGAGGTCGAGCATGTTGGCAGCGTGGTCGCGGTCACCAGGTGCTCCCCGGCGATACAGCGTGCGGGCGAGCTCGAACGACAACCGCGCGCTCGCCGGTCGCGCGTTCCATCGCCGCGCGGATACGAGCGCGTCGCGGTACCAGGACACCGCCTCGTCCCAACGCTCGAGCGTCGCCGCGGCGAGCGCACCGGAGCGCTCGGCGGACGAGAGCAGCGCGAGCCCGGTCATGCCCTGGGAAGCCCAGCGGCCGCGCTCGCCGGTCTTCGCCGCCAGCACCTTCTCCGCCAGGTCGCGCAGTTGGTGCGCGAACGCGATGTCGGCCACCTCCTCGAGAGGGGCTGCGTCTCCCAGCCCGATCAAGCGCTCGAAGGTCTCGACCGGCAACGCTGTGGCCTGCTCCTCGGTGGCACCGGCGTAGGCCGGGAGAGAGTGCTGGAGGGTCAGGGCCAGGTCCTCGAGGTAGCGGGAGCCGCGCAGCGTCTGGAGGATCTCGGCCCGCAGCGGGAGCAACTCGTCGTAGCGTTCCTGCGCGCGCAGCAGCGCAACCTGCTGCAGCAGCAGCGCGCGACTCGTGTTGGGATCGTCGGCGCGGTCGGCGAGCTCGCGGGCGGCACGGTGGAGCTGCTCGGCACGACCGAAGTCGCCGGTAGCCGACGCGTGCATGGCTCGCAGAGCGATGATCGGCCAGCGGTAGTACGGATGACCGAGCTCGGCGGCGTGCCTGTCGGCCTGCTGCAACGCTTCGCCGGCGGATTCCAGATCGCCCAGCTCGCTGCGGTCGAGAGCCAGCCGCAGGTAGCCGCGCCAGGCCTCCGTGGGCTCGCCGAGCTGCTCGGCCAGCCGCACGTGCTCGAGGTTGAGCGGCAGGCGCTCGCTCGGGTCGGCGAGATCCATCATCGCGGCCACACCTGCGCGCAGCGTCTCGAGCAGGGAGCGATCGTCGCCGCCGCGCCGCGCCATGTCGATGGCCGCCCGAGCCAGCCGGATCGGCTCCTGCGGGTCGGACGACGGTTGCTTGGCGGACGCCAGCCGCGCCAGGACGCGTGCCCGGAGTGGGCTGTCGGCCGCTCCGAGCGCGGCGTCGGCTTCCTCGAGCAGCTCGACGAGCTGGCGATCTACGTCGGCGAACACGAACACCGAGCCGTATTCCAAACCCGCCAGGGCGAGCAACTGCGAGTCGTCGAGACGTCGCGCGAGGTCGGCCGCTTCGAGACAGGCCGTACGACCGGAGACGACGTCGCCGGCGCGCAGCCGTGCCCGCGCGAGCGCGAGCAGGAGCCGGCAGCGGCGGCGGGGGTCGGCGTCCGCATCGAGGGCCTGGAGGGCACGGCCGAAGCTGGCCGCGGCTTCGTCGAACGCGAGCTGCGACAGCGCGCGGTGCCCGGCTCGCACCGCGGCCTCCAGCGCCAGGTCGCGATAGCGCGGTCCGGCTTCGGCATAGTGGTGGGCGAGCGTGAACCAGGGGGCCTCGGACTCGCCCGGCGCGCGCTCCCGGAGGATCTCGGCCACCTGGGCGTGCAGGCTCGAGCGGCGGTCGTCGGGTAGGTCGCCGTGGATCACCTCGCGCACCAGGATGTGGTGGAAGCGATAGCGGCCGGGGGACACCGGGTCGAGGGCGCCGCCGTCGACCACCTCGACCAGTGCGTGCTCGATCTCGGTCTCGTCGCGCCGGAGCGTGCGCGCGAGGAGCGGCACCTCGACGTCGCGGCCGAGCACCGAGGCGGCGCCCAGGATGTCGCGGGCCCCGGGACTGTGTGCGGTGACCAGCTCGCGGATCACCGCGCGCAGGCTCGACGGCACCGGCGGGAGCGAGCCGCCGCGCGGCGCGGCCTCCGGTGTCTGGGCGCTCAGCAGGCGCAACACCTCGACGAGGTAGAGAGGGTTGCCGTCGGTGGCGTTGTAGATCGACTCGACGGCCTGGTCGAGCAGCTCCGGCTCCAGCGTCCCGCGCAGGTAGTCGGCGACGTCGTCGCGGCTGAGTTGCTCGAGACGCACACTCTGCGCGTGGCGAGCGACACGGCGGATCAGGCCGCCGACGTTGGCGCGCTCGGCCTCGACCGCTCGGTAGGTGCCCACCAGCACCACCGGCGCCTGGCGCACGCGGCTGGCCACCATCTCGAGCTGCAGCAGCGACGAGGGGTCGCCGGCGTGGAGGTCTTCGAGGACCAGGAGCAGCGGCTCGGGAGCGGCGACCTCGAGCAGCGTCGCGGCCACGGCGTCGAGCACGTCGAAGCGGGCGCGGGTGGCGTCGCCCGCGCTCGGCGGCTGCGGTTCGGTGTCGCCGGGCGCGATGTCCGGGTCGACCTGGGCGAGCAGGCGCGCTCGTCTGCCGAGGCTCTCGAGCGGCTGCCCGGCGCGCAGCTCGCGCAGGATCTGGACCCACGGCCAGAACGCCGGGGCTCCACCGGCCTCCCAGCAATAGCCAGTCGCGACCCGGAACCCGCGTTCGGAGGCACGGGCCCCGCCTCCTCGACGATGCGGCTCTTGCCGATTCCCGGCTCGCCGGCGATCAGGATCACCGAGCCGGCGCCGCGCTCGGCTCGACCCAGCGTCTCCGTGAGGAGCGCGAGCTCGGCCATGCGACCGACGAACGGGCGCTGCTCGCTGGTCATGACGCGGACTCTTGGACTTTGGGGTACGGCGGCGACGGGGCGGCTCGCGCAGTCTAGCCCGGCTGCCGGCGTATCGGCGGCTAGGCGTTCTGGGCATCTCTACGTGGGCTCCTCGGAGAGCCACTCGGGCTCCTGCCGAGCCACTCGGGCTCCAGCCGAGCCGCTCGGCTCATGCCGAGCCCGTCGGGCTCATGCCGAGCCACTCCGCTGCTACTGTCGAGCGGAGTGGCTTCTCTGGCGCCGTCGATCCACGACAATCTTTGGCTGCAGGCCGACCGCGTTGCCGAGCGCGCCCGCGAGAGCGGTGCGCTCGTGCCGCTGGACAGTACGGTGGACTGGATCCAGGACGCGGGCTTTCGGTTCGCCGTGCAGGTGCTCGGCGGGGTCTATCGCCAGCGTCAGCGTTCCTCCAGGGCGCCAGGGGGGCAGCGGAACCCTTTCCTCCCGCACGACCCCGCGCTCTTCGTCGCCGACCTCTCGCCGACCCACCACGTGCTGCTCAACAAGTACCCGGTGATTCCGCGGCACCTTTTGGTGGTCACGCGCGCCTTCGTAGACCAGGAGCTGCCCCTGGGTTTCGAGGACTTCGAGGCGCTGTGGCGGTGTCTGCTTCACGACGAGCAGCCGCGCTCGCTCGGCTTCTACAACTCCAGCCCCGACGCGGGAGCCAGCCAGCGGCACCGGCACCTGCAGGTGGTCGCGTTGCCGATCGGCGGCGCGACCGAGGGCACCCCCTTCGATGCGGCGTTCGAGCGGGCCGGGGCTCGGCCGGATTTGCTGCCGGAACTGCCGTTTGCTCACGCGGCGGTGCGTTTCGAGGCTCCCGATCGGGCGGACACCGGTTGGTATGCGGCCGCGACCCTCGATCACTATCGCCTGGCGCTGGAAGCTGTCGGCCGGGATCCGGCGCGGCCCGGCGCCTACAACCTCCTCGTCACGCGACGCTTTCTGTGCGTGGTGCCTCGCTGCCGCGAGCGGTTCGGACCCGTCTCGGTCAACGCGCTCGGCTTCTGCGGCGTGCTGCTCGCGCGCGACCACGGCGAGCTGGAGTCGCTACGCCAGGCGGGCCCGATGACGGCGTTGCGCGAGGTCGCGGGCTGAGATCGTCGCGGTGTCAGCGACCCGCTTCTCTCGGGATCAGCTCGAGCGCGGCCAGGCGGTCCGCGCCGCGCAGGTAGAGCACGCCGCGCGACAGCACGGGTGCGTTCCACGCCGGATGGCGCAGGAGCGGCCGGCGGCGTCCGCCGACCTCGGCCTCGAGCGTGACGTTCGCGAGCTCGCGGTACTCGTCTGGCGTCGCCTCGACCAGGAGCACTCGGCCGTATTCGGTGAGCACGACCAGGTGACCGTCGACCAGGAGAACGGTCGCGCGGGTGAGCCCGGGCTTCCTCCAGCGGACCTTGCCGGTCGCCCACTCGACACTACGCAGCTCGGCGTCGCCGCTCTTCTCGCCGCTCGAGCCGTATAGGAAGCCTCGGTGGAGGACCGGCGTCATCCAGTGCGACGCGAGCGCCTGGTTGCGCCGGGGCGGGTCGCGCCAGATCACCTCGATGGCGGACAGGTCGGGCGTGACTTCAAGGAGGGCGCCGCCGAGCTCGTAGCTCTCGGTGACGAAGATGCGATCGCCGAGCACCACAGGGTTGGCCGCGTTGACGCTGTAGGTCTTGCGGGCCCGGAACGGCCAGCGCAGGTCGACACGACCGTTGCTTGGATCGAACACCACCAGTGCGTCGCGCGCCAGCCACACGCCGCGCTCACGGCCACGGACCGTGCGCAGCACCGGACTGGAGTAGCTCGCCAGCTCGTCGGCGCCACGCCAACGTTCGCGCCCGCTGGACTTGTCGAAAGCGACGAGGCCGGTGCCGTTGGGCCGTACCGCGCCGGCGTGGATGTCGTGACCTCCGGGAGGCGAGCCACCGACCGCGACCACCAGGAGGTCGCCCGCGATCAATGGCGCGCTGCCGTTGCCGAAGAAGTTGGTGACGATGCCGTAGTCCCTGACGAGGTCGCGCTCCCACAACAGCCTGCCGTCGGCGGTCGCATGGCAGCGCAGCCAGCCGTCGGCGCCGTAGGTGAAGACCCGGCCCGCGGCAGGCTCTACCACTGGGGTGGCGCGCGCGCCGCCGGAGTAGCCGAACGCGTCCTCGTAGGTGGTGGGGTGCTCGCTGCGCCAGATCTCCCTGCCGTCGGCGACGCGCAACGCGCGCAGGCGCGCGCGGTCGCCCTCGCGGTCGAACACGTAGACGCGGTCCCCAACCACCGCGGGGCCGGCGTATCCCTCGCCCATCTCGACGTGCCACCGAATCGGCGGTCCTGTCGTGCCCCAGTCGGTGCGCAGCCCGGTCTCGGCCGAGGTCGAGTCCTGGCGCGGTCCGAGGAAGGTCGGCCAGTCCTCGCCGTGACTGGGAAGCGCCGGCGCGGCGTTTCCTGCGCCCGCTCCCTGCGCGCTGCCGGCCGGCTGCAGCAGCAACGCGGCAACCAGCGCCACAGTGCCCGCTAGCAGCCCGTGGTGAAACCCGCGTGAGGCTGCGCGCGGGGATCTGCGGCCGCTGGCAAGGCGTGGCCGACGAACGCGATGCGGTGCCATCGTGCAGGAGGCCCAACGCAGTCGGGGTCTCGAAACCCCCGCGCCCAAAGGGTG
>DATLFI010000420.1:0-3600 GCA_035524895.1 Thermoanaerobaculia bacterium
TCCGATCCGAGGTCCGAAGTCTCTGCTTGAGAATAGAAAGAACTACTGGATGAGCTGCAAGCCGGATGAACCTGCCGGAGGTGGCAAGCGAGACAGAGTCTCCTCCTACTTTCCCCGTCGTAGTCCGAGAGCATTTCAGCCTCGTAGTCCAATCGCACGACAGCGTTTTGAATGGCCCGCTCGTATGCAGACAAGAGTGACCTGCTCCCCTCTACGAGGTCCAGTCGGAGTGAGAGACTGGTCCAGGAGGGGAGTCGATGCGGAAGAGCCGATTCAGCGAGGAGCAGATCATCCGTGTGCTACAGGAGGTCGAATCCGGGAAGGCACTGAAGGACGTGTGCCGGGCCCGCGGGATCTCGGAGGGCACGTACTACCGCTGGAAGGCCAAGTTTGGCGGGATGAGTGTCAGCGAAGCCCGCCGTCTTCGAGAGCTTGAGCAGGAGAATCGTCGGCTCAAGACGGCGGTGGCCGATCTGACCCTGCGTGAGCAGGCCCTCAAGGAAGCCCTACAAAGAAAATGGTGACGCCCGCGGCCCGGCGCGTGGCGGTCAAATTGTTCCGGGACGAGTTCGGACTCAGTGAGCGAGTTGCTTGCGATCTGAGCTCGATGAGCCGTTCTTCGTATCGCCGCAAGCGGGTTCGCGAGGAAGTTGTCAATGAACAATGAAAAGTGGACCAAGGTGAACAGCGAAAAGGTGACCACCCTGGGCGGGGGCGGGGAGGCTGGTTCCTGACCGGCGACGGCCGGTCAGGGCGGGCGTAAGCATCACCTCCTTGCAGGAGAGGGCGTCGCCTCTTTGCACAGAATTTTGTGCAAAGTGGGGGGTACCCCAGCCCAGGGTGAGGGCGTACGGATCGCTCCTGCGCGATTCTGTGGGGTCGTTTCCTGCAGATCATGGGCTGGGGTAGCGGTTCACGCCGCGGGAGCGTGCTCTGGCGCGGCCGACAGCGCCGCCAGAGTTCGTTCCCGAAGTCGGTAGCTGTTGCCCTTGATCGAGAGCACGTGGGCGTGGTGCAGGAGCCGGTCGAGGATCGCGGTCGCGATGGCGTGGTCGCCGAAGACCTCGGGCCACTCGGTCACGGATTTGTTCGAGGTCAGGATCAGGCTCGAGCGCTCGTAACGGTGAGAGACGACCTGGAAGAGGTAGTTCGCCTCGGTGCGCGACAGCGGCAAATAGCCGACCTCATCGACCACGAGCAGCTGAGACTTGGTGGTGTAGGTCCGCAGCTTCTGCGTGAGCTTGCCCACCTGGTCGGCGGCCGCGAGCGCACGGATCATGGCGTCGAGGGTGGTGAAGTACACCGAGGTCCCGTTCTGGCAAGCGCACACGGCGAGGGCGCCGGCGAGATGGCTCTTACCGACCCCTGGTGGCCCGAGAAGGATCACGTTCTCCTTACGAGCCAGAAAGGCAAGCGAAGCGAGATCGAGCACACGGCCACGGTCCAGCGAGGGCTGGAAGGCGAAGTCGAAGCTGTCGAGGGTCTTCAGGAAGGGCAGGCCCGAGAGCTTCAAGGCGTTACGAATACGGCGCTCTTCCCGCGCGGCGATCTCCTCTTCGAGCAGCGTGTCGAGGAAGCGGGCGTAGCCGGGGCCATCCCGCTCCGCGCTCTCGAGCGTCGTCGGCAGGGTCTCCTTCGCGCGCCAAAGACCGAGACGGTCGAGATGGCCGAGCAGGCGCTCGTAGGTAGGCTGGCTCATCGAGCACCTCCTGCCTCGACCGCGGCGGCGTACTCCTCGATCGGCCGTAGAGCGACGTCGGTGAGCGGCCAGGGGACGACCGACAGGACCGCGGAGGATCGCGAGGCCGGTGACATCGTGGACCGCTTGTGCTCGCGTGCTCGCTCGAGGCGCGGCCGGCGGAGGTCGGCGACGTGCTCCTCGGTGATCGACCGCACACCCTTCGCCACCAGGCGATGAGTCGCCACGTGTTCGGCACCGGCGAAGATCTCGAGACCGGCACCGAGCGGATCTGCCTTCACGGTGACCCGGCTGCCGACCCAGGTGTACGGCACCGAGTAGTAGGCGCCGTCGTAGGAAACCGTGCAATCGGTGAGCACCCGCCGCGTCTCGGGCAGGCGTGGATCGAAGCCCGTCGCGGGTAGGGGCAGCAGGAAGGAGCGCTCGCGCTCGAAGCGGTCGCCAGGTGGCTCACCGGTCGTCGTATGTTGACGCGCGGCATGGGCCTTGTCGTCGGCGTCGAGAGCGGCCTGGAAGGCCCGCAAGTCCGAGTAGACCTGATGCAGGAGCTCGTCGCGGACTAGATCGAGGAAGCTGCGCTCGGTCTTGCCCTTGCGCTCGGGTGAGTACGGCCAGGCGGGTGCAGGCTCCACGCCGTAGTGCGCGCAGAGATCCGAGAAGCCCGGGTGCAGCTCGAGCGCGGGTCGAGGCCGCAGGACCAGGACCTTCGCATTGTCCACGACGAGACGGTGGGGTACACCGCCCGACGCTGAGAAGGCGCGGCACAGGCTCCACAGCACCGCCGGCACGCGCACATCCGGTACGGCGATGCTAAAGCGTCGCCGAGAGTAGGCAAGCACCAAGCGGCAGACGTAGACGTCCTGCAACGAGTCGGCGAGCAGGCCCCGGATCGGCCCCTTCCAGTCAAACTGCCCCTCGACGCCGGGCCCTGTCTCGAAGCGCGCGCACGCACGGCGGCGAGCCTGCTCCACTTGGCGCGCCTGGCGGACCCAGACCTTCACCCGCTCGTAGTGTCCCTCGTAACCCTGAGTCACGAGCTCGCGGTACAACACCGTCGCCCGCGCCCATGGCCGCGCCTTCAGCACTGCCGTGAGCCACGGGATGAAGCGGTCGAGCTTGCGCTCCTGCGACCGCCGAGGCCCGTAACGCTGGGGCACTGTCTGGCTCAGCGCGCGGCGCACGGCCTTGCGCGACAGCCCGGTGCGGCGCGCGATCTCCCGGATCGACGCGCCTTGCCGATGCAAACCCTTGATGTCCATCCACACCTCCTGGGTGATCATCTCCATCTCCTCTCGGAGGCGGCGGCTCGCTCCGCTCGCCGCCGCTCCGGAGGAGAACACGATCCTGACGGTGGACCCCGACGGAGTCCCCGACACCCAGGGGTGGTCTACTTTTCGTTGTTCACAATGGACTACTTTTACAAGTTCACCGACACCAAGATGGAGAGTCGCGCGGGGCAGCCAGTCGTTGCCAGCGGCTCCGAAGAGCAAGAGTAGTTATCGGCTCGTCCCCGCGCCGGTCGGACCTGTTGTGCCATCTCGTCGATCGTTCTCTCTCGGCAGCCGTTGGCAGGTTTGAGGATCTGGTTCGCGGTCAGCTGGCTGCCGGCATGACCTGGAAGGGCCGTTCTTGACGCCAGACCGCCCAGACGATGCGGGCGAGTTTGTTCGCCAGAGCGATGGCCGCGACGTTGTGGTTGCGGCGCTGCTCGACGCCGAGTGCCCAAGCATGCAGGCGCGACGGCGCATCCTTGACGTGGGCCTGCCCGCAGGACAGCTCGCGCACCGTGGGTCAGGAGACAGCGCAGGTACGTGTCGCCTCGCTTCGAGATGCGTCCGAGCCGGCGCTGGTTGCCGCTCGAACGCTCTCGAGGGGTCAAGCCGAGGTAGCTCGCGAAGTGG
>DATLFI010000421.1:0-14037 GCA_035524895.1 Thermoanaerobaculia bacterium
CGGCCACCGCCGCGTCGAGCGCGGTACAGAGCGCCTCACATCCTGCCGTCATCGTCTGGGTGACCATCGCCGGATCCTCCTCCGCGTCTCAGGATACAGCGTGCCTATCGCCGTCGCCAGCCGCGCCGCAGTCGCGCCAGCCGCGCGCCGAGACCCGTGGCGGGCTCCGACTCCGGCTCCCCCCTCGTATCGTCGCCCGCGAGCGGTCGAGACAACGCGTCCCCCGCGGAGGCCGCAGCCACCTCCTGGAGCAGGACCGCGGCCTCGGCGGCGCTGGGAACGCGGTCCGCGGGGCGTATCGGCAGCAGACGGAGGATGGCCTCCTCGAACCGGGGAGCGATCCCCGGCGCCAGGACACGAGGCAGCACCAGCTCGCGCCCGAAGCCGGCAATGGCCTCGCCCCGGCTCTGGGCCGGAAAAGGCAGCCGGCCGGTGGCAGCCTGGTAGAGGACCACGCCCAGCGAGAAGAGGTCGCTGCGAGCGTCGGCGGGCGCGCCCGAGAGCTGCTCGGGCGACGCGTAGCCGAGGGTTCCGACGAAGGCTCCCGTGGAAGTGAGCGGGCCACCGGTCTCGTCGTCGAGCCGCCGGTCGTCGAGCCGGCAGGCCAATCCGAAGTCCAGGACCTTGGCAGTGCCGTCGCTCGAAACGAGCACGTTGCCGGGTTTGAGGTCGCGATGCACGATGCCGGCGCCGTGGGCCGCGGCGAGACCTTCTGCGATCTGCCGTCCGAGGTCGACCAGCGTCCTCTGGTCGAGGCTCTCGAAGGCGAGCCGATGGCCGAGCTCGCGCCCAGGGACCATCTCCATCGCCAGATACAGCGTGCGCTCCGGCCCCCGCAGGTGCGCCTCGCCCAGCTCGTGCACCGCCACCACGTTGGGATGGCGCACGAGCTGGCCGAGCTGACCTTCGCGCAGAAAACGCGCTCTCAGAGCCAGGTTGTGCGCATGGTGCGGGGCGAGAACCTTGAGCGCGACCCGCTGGTCGGCACGGCGGTCGCGCGCGAGGTAGACCAATCCCATGCCGCCCTCCCCGACCTTGTGGAGGATCTCGTAGAAACCGACGCGCGCCGGGATCACGGCGGCTCCGTCGTCGCTCCGCGGTCGTCCGGTACGGCTCCGGGGCTCGTGACGCCGCCGGTGGTGGCGACCGCGACAGCACCCTGTTCGAGGAAGAACTGCTCGAGTCGGGACGGCTCCTCGTTCGCCACCTCCACACGCAACAGCGAGCGGCCCGCGGCGAGCTCAGCGTCGAGGGGGCCGTGATCGGGCGGCCGACGCAGCAGGCCGCCAAAGAGCAGCACTCCCACCACAGTGGCCAGGATGAGACCCAGCGCAGCGCCCTGGTAGGTGAGAATGCCGGTCGGCGGCCCGGCCACACCGCCCATCCCGCCAACCGAAAGGTTCCACTTGGCCTCGGTGCCCAGCACCACGCCAAGAGCGGTGGTGCCACCGACGACCGCACCCAGGATCGCGCACAGAACGATCGCGCCGCCCGGGCCGCGATCGCGCGCTACCGCACTCGCGACCGCCGGGGACAGCGGCGTCGAGCTCCGCACTTCGGCGTGGGCGGCCGCCTCGTCGCCGACGACCCGCGGCAGGCCTCCCCAGGCCGCGGCGAGCCGTTCTGGATGCGCGAACGACGCGACCACCGCGACGCGGTCGCGCTTCACACCGTACCTCCGCCGGCCCGCGCCAGCTCGGTCGCGCGCTGCCCCGCCGCGACCGCCTTGTGTTCGCGCCCCTCGCGCACTTCCCAGATCGACACGATCGGGAAGACCTGCACGAACACGAAGTACAGGAACACGAAGAGCCCCGCCGAACCGAGCATGATGCCGAGCTCGACCGGGCTCGGCCAGTAGCTGCCATCGAGACCCGGCAGCCGCGGCTTCGACAGCGAGGGCACCACGATCAGCAGGCGCTCGAGCCACATGCCGATCACGATACCGATCGCGGCGATCGCGGCACCCAGCGGGCGTCTCCCGCGGCGTGTGACCAGGAGCGCGAACGGCACGATCACGTTGAGGAAGATCATCAGCCAGAACAGGTTGCCGAAACGGCCGCTCATCAGTGCGTGGTGCACCGAGTCCGAGGCGGCGTCGCCGGCGTACCAGGTCGTCAGGTGCTCCGCGAAGGTGAAGTAGCCCCAGATCAGGGTCATCGCTAGACAGAGTCGTCCGAGGTTGTCGAAGGTCTTGTCGGTGAGCACATGCTCCAAGTGCAGCCCGCGGCGCAAGATCGCCATGGCCAGCAACAAGACGGCGATCCCCGAATAGATCGCCCCTACCACGAAGTACGGTCCGAAGATCGTGCTGTTCCACCCCGGCGTCATGGTCATCGCGAAGTCCCAAGACACGATGGTGTGCACCGACACCGCGACCGGGATCACCGCTACCGCCAGGATACCGATACCGCGCTCGAGCGCCGCCCACTGCAGCGGCGTACCGCGCCAGCCGAGCGCCAGCAGGCGATACAGCCGGTACCGGACTCCGCCCCGGTCGCTCGAGCGATCGCGGAGCATCGCCAGGTCCGGGATCATGGGCAGCAGCAAGTAGAGCGACGAGCCGATCAGGTACGCGGTGATGGCGGCGACGTCCCACACCAGCGGCGACCGGAAGTTGGGCACCAGCCCGCGGTAGTTGGGGTAGGGCAGCAGCCAGTAGAACAGCCACGGGCGACCCATGTGGATGAGCGGAAAGAGACCGCCCACCATGAGCGCGAACACGGTAACCGCCTCGGCGCAGCGCGTCAGCGGCCGCCGCCACTCCGCGTGCACCACGCGCAGGATCGCCGAGATCAGCGTGCCGGCGTGGCTGATGCCGATCCAGAACACGAAGTTGACGATGTAGATGCCCCAGAACACCGGGCGATTGATGCCTGCAACGCCCAGGCCCTCCTTCGCCTGGTAGCCCCAGAGCACGAACAGCAGCACCACCAACAGCCCGGTGACCGCGCTGCCGACCAGCAGCAGCGGCCGAGGCCGCGCCACCTCCAGGAGCGACGCTTCGGGATCGTGGTGGGCCGGAGCAGTACCTGCGGCCATCTCAGTCATCGGCCGCTCCCGGGAGCGGCAACTCACCCATCACAGTTTCTTCGAGGTCGAGGCCACCGCGCCGGTAGACCACACCGGGGGCCGTTCCGAGGTCGTCGAGGAGCTGGAACGCGCGACGGCTGCGTGCCAATCGCGAGACCCGGCTCTCCGGGTCGGCGAGGTCGCCGAACGCGATCGCCTGCGTCGGGCACGACTGGGCGCAGGCCGGCGAGACGTCGCCGTCGCGCAGCTCGCGCTCGTCGGCGTCGGCTTCGTGCCGCGCGTCGTGGATGCGTTGCACGCAGAAGGTGCACTTCTCCATCACGCCCGCCGGGCGCACGCTGACGTCGGGGTTGAGCTGGCGGTCGAGCGGCTCCGGCCATGCGGGCTTGCGCCAGTTGAAGGTCCGCACCGTATAGGGGCAGTTGTTGGCGCAAAAGCGGGTTCCGACGCAACGGCTGTAGACCATCGCGTTGAGCCCCTCGTCGTTGTGGTACGTCGCGTAGACCGGGCAAACCGGCTCGCACGGCGCCGCGCCGCAGTGCTGGCAGAGCACCGGCACGAAACGCACACGCGTGTCGGGGAACTCGCCCTCGACCACGCGCTCGATGCGCAGCCAGTGCATCGCGCGACCCATCGCCGCGTCGTCCTCGCCGACCGTGGGGACGTTGTTCTCGGCCGAGCAGGCGACCACGCACGCCTCGCAGCCAGTGCAGCGGTCGGTGTCGATGACCATGCCCCAACGTGTCACCGCGAGCCTCCCTCTGTTCCTTCGGTGCCGGCCGGAGCTGCGGCTGCTGGTCGGGTGTCGGCTGATCGCGCCGGCGGCGCCGACTCGTGCGCGCCCCAGCCGCGCGGCAGGTGCTCGGAGTCTCCCAGCCCGCGACCGTAGACCGCGAGCTTGCGTGGCGGGCGAGCCAGTCGCTCGACGAACACGCGCACGTCGAGGAGCGCAGGCGCGTCACAGCCCTCGACCTGCTCGTCGTGCACGAGCCCCATGAGGTTGGCGCCGCGGCCGCGCGCGTAGCGGCCGTAGTCGTGGTGACCGTGACCGAGTGGCGCCGCCACCGTGCCGGGTCGGGCCGAAAGCGACACGATACAGCCCATCTCGAGCGTGGCGGCATCGGCCGAAGAGCCCGCGACGCGCAGTCGCACCCAGTCGCCCGTTTGCACCCCGATCGTTGCGGCATCGCGTGGCGAGAGCTCGACCCAGCTCGCCCACATCACCGGCGCGAGCGGGTCAGGGAGCTCCTGCAGCCAGGGTCGGTTGGCGCCTCGCCCATCCCCCGCCTTGATCGACTCGAACGGCACCAGGCGCAGCGACGCCGCGGGTTGGGAGGCGTCGTCGTCGCCCGTGCCGCCAGGCTCTCGGAACGCCTCCCCGCCCATCGACGAATCGCCGGCCGAAGGAGCCGGTGCAGCCGCGACGAGGAAGCCCGCACGAGCCCCGCCGTCGATCGCGCGACGCGACTCGCGCGGCGACGCGACGAAGCGGGTGTCACCGCCCAAGGCCTCGACCACCGCTTCCTGGATTCCCTGCCACGACACAGGCGTCGAGAGCTGCTCCTGACCCGCGGCGAGCGCCAGCGCGACCTCTGCGGGGTGCCGCGCCTCGCCGAGAGGATCCACGGCGGCGCGCCCCACGGACAGCACCGGGCCACCACCCGCCGTCGCCACCGCCGGGTGAGCCCCGGTCACCACGAACCGTTCGAGGTCCACCTGCGCGGGGAGCACCCAGTCGGCCTCGAGGGCGGTGTCGTCGAGGGCACTCGTGATCGCGACCACCAGCGGCACGCCGCGCACCAGCTCGTCGAGGCGCCAACCGGCCGGCGCGCGATGCAGCGGATCGGCATCCGCGACCAGCAGCACGTCGACCTCGCGGGCCTCCAGCCGCCGGCGCAGCGCCGCCAGCGGCTCGGGTTCGGCGGCGCCGGGAGCGAGCGCCGCGAGCCAATCGACGCCGCCCTCCACGGTCACGCCACCTGGACGCCCGACTACGCCGAAAAGCAAATTCAGAGCCTGCCCCGCCGCGACGCTGGCGAGCCCGTCGCGCGACAGGGCCGCGGCTCCCCCGGCGACCGCCACCGGGCGCTCGGCGGCGAGCAGCGCGCGCGCTGTCGTCTCGAGTCGCGCCAGCGCAACGTCACAGGTCCGCGCCGCGGTCTCGAGGTCGGGCGGAGTGACCGGAAAGAGTTGCTGATAGCGCGCCGCGCCCTCCTCGCTGGCGCGCCCTGCCGCGAGCACCACTCCGGCCAGTGCGCGCGCCAGGACACCCTCGGTGCCCGATCGCACCGGCAGCCAGAGGTCCGCCGCGGCGGCGGTGAGCGAGAGCCGCGGCTCGGCATGCACGAACCGCCCGCCTCGCGCGCGCATCTCGGCCAGCGCCCGAGCGTAGGCGACCGGGCTCCGCCAGCGGTCGAGGAAGGCGGCGCCGAAACCGAGCACCATGTCGGCGCGCTCGAGGTCGTACGACGGCGCCACCGCTACCCCGAAGACTCGGTGAGCCGCCGACCGCTCCACGAGCCGATCGAAGGGCTCGTCGAGCACCAACGCTGGCGCGCCGAGCGCCAGCAGCAGGCGCGACCAGATCGCCCCCGCCACACCGTCGTCGCCGGTGACCGCCGCGATACGCGCCGGCGACGCGTCCCGCGCCGCCGCAATCGCCCCGCCGACAGCGCGCAGTGCCTCCTCCCAACTGGCAGGCGCGAAGGCGCCGGCGCCGCTCGCGGCTCCGGCCGCGCGCGGCGACGTGCGTCGCAGCGGCATGGTCACGCGGTCCGGGTCATACAGCCCCTGAAGCGCCGAGTGCCCCAGCGCGCACACCCCGCCGCGACTCGTCGGGTGCTCGCGATTGCCCTCGATCTTCTTGGCGTTGCCGTCGACCGTGCGCACCTTGATCCCACAGCCCGCCTCGCACTGCCCGCACATCGTAGTGCGCCACAGCGAAGCGCCGGGCGGCACAGTGCTGCGCTCCAGAGGCTGCTCGATGTAGACGGGCTCGGGCCGCGCGCAGCCCTCGAGCAGAGCGACGCCGAGCGCGGCACCGGAAGCTTTGAAGAGATCGCGCCGGTGGAGCGGCATCAGTTCCTCAGTAGTGACACGCTATGCAGTCGACGCTCGCCTCGCGCTCGCGATGACAATCCACGCACCAACTCATGTCCGCGACCTGTCGCACGGGCGCTGCTACGGTCATCGTGGGCACGTCGCCGTGGCACTCGGTGCAGGCGACCTCGGCCCGCGCATGGGCGCCGTGGTGGAACTGGACCATCGCCGACTCGGGCATGACGTTGACCTTGCGCCACAGGATCGGCTGCTTCGCGTCGTAGGCCTCCAGCAGCTTCGCGACCTCGGGGTGGTCGGGGATGGCGTGCCGGTGGCAGGCCACGCACACGAACATCGGCGGCAGCCCGGCGCGCTTCTGCTCGGCGGCACCGCGGTGACATCGCGTGCACTCGAGCTCCTCCTGCACCACGTGCACACTGTGGACGAACGCGATCGGCTGCGGCGGCGCCTCACCGGCGGCCGGCGGACCGCAGCCCGCGAGCAGAACAGCGAGCCCGAGCAGGGCGAAGATCGCGGCCGCCCCAGGAAGCCCAGGGGCGCGCGCTGAGTCATGACGGACCGGAAGGCGACACAACGTGGCGACCTGTCTCTCGCCGACCGCGTCGAGCTCGGCCTCGCGCGCGGTTACTGGGAAGAGAACCTCGTCGCGGGGCGCCGCGCAGCGATCGAGCGGCTGGTCGCATCGATGGCTCCCCTGCGGGGACGCCGTGTGCTCGACCCCGCGTGCGGGCGCGGCAGCGTCGCGGTCCGGCTCCACGCCGAGGGCGCGCGCGTCGTCGCTTGCGCTGGTACCGCCCGACAGGCGGCTCGTGCTCGCAGCGCTGCCGAGAAAGGCCTCGCCGAGGCACGTCCGGTTTTCCTCGTCGCGGCCGAGCCGCTCCGAAACTTCCGCCCGGGCTCGTTCGACGACGCCTTGCTGATCGAGCCGGCGTTCCTCGCCGGCGAGGAGGCGCAACGCGATGCCTGGCTCGACCAGCTCGACGCCCTGGCGCTCGAGCGCGTCTTCCTGCTGCTGCGCGAGCCCACCCGCTGGAGCACCCTGGCCGAAGGGGGCGGCCGCGAGCGGCTCCCGACCTTCGACTTCACGGCCGTGCTGCGCGAGATCCACCTGGCGACCCGCTACCGGCTCGAGCGCAGCGCCGAGGCGAAGCGGCGCAATTCGGCTCTTCGCATCGTGGTCCTGACCCAGGGACGCTTCTGATCGCACAACAGAATCCCAGCGGCGCGGATCGTTGACCCGCCGACCGCGGCTTGGCATCGTTGGGGGCGCTTTATATCAGCGTCGGTTCGGTCGCCGCCCCGGCGCCACCCCGACCGGCGCCTTCCCCAAAGCCGCGCCGCGGCGCCAGGAGACCAGATGTCGCAGCCCCAGTACCAGTCGCTGCTCTACCAGGTGGACGACCCGGTCGCCACGATCTCCTTCCACCGTCCCGACCGTCTCAACGCCCTGACCGGGCCGATGCTGCTCGAGCTGGCCGACGCCTTCGGGCGAGCCGAGCGGGACGACGCGGTGGTCGGCATCGTCCTCACCGGCTCAGGACGAGGGTTCTCGGCGGGTGCCGACATGGAGATGCTCTCGGCGGTGAGCCAGGGCGAAGGCAGCGTCGCGAGCGAGTGGCGCGGCGACATCGAGAAGCCCGGCGACCCGGAGATGGGCGACGATTTCCGCGGCGGCTACACCTGGATGCTCTCGGTGCGCAAGCCCGTGCTCGCCGCGATCAACGGCCCCTGCGCCGGCCTCGGCTTCGTGCTCGCGATGCTCTGCGACATCCGCTTCGCGGCGGCGGAGGCGGTCTTCACCACCGCCTTCGCGAACCGCGGGCTGATCGCCGAGCACGGCATCTCGTGGATCCTGCCGCGACTCGTCGGCCCCTCGCACGCGCTCGACCTGCTGTGGACCGGCCGCAAGTTCGGCGCCGACGAAGCGCTGCGCCTGGGGGTCGTCAATCGCGTCGTGCCGCAGGTCGAGCTGCTGGTCCAGTCGCGCAGCTACATCATCGATCTCGCGCGCAGCTCCGCCCCCAGCTCGCTCCAGATCATGAAGCGGCAGGTGTACCGCCACCTCAACCTGCCGCTCGGCCCCGCGCTCGAGGAGTCGAACCGCCTGATGGCCGAGAGCCTGACGCGCGACGACTTCAAGGAAGGCGTCGCGTCGTTCCTCGAGAAGCGACAGCCGCGGTTCGGGCGGGTCGGCGAGGGAACGGCGCCCCTCACACCAACACCCGCTCGTCGATAGCTCGCCGCTGCTCCTCGAACTTCTCGCGGAACAGCGCCCGGTACTTCTCGGGGTCGAGGCCGAACGGCACGTCGGATCCGAACGGGGCGAAGGTCTGAAGCGGCCCCTCGTCGATGTACTCGCTGAAGCTCGCGAGCTCGCTCTCCCAGGTCGAGCGCAGGCTCGGGTCGCGCTCGAGTAGCCGCTGCAGCAGGTAGACGCCGAAGGCGATGTGGCGCGCCTCGTCGCGGCGCACGAGCTGGATACCCTCGTGGAGCGCCGGAAAGATCTCGCGCTCGCCGAGCAGGTCGAAGAAGATCGGGTAGCTCGCCTCGGCGCCGACCCCCTCGACGTACTGGTGGTAGGTCACGATCGCGCGCACCTTCGCCTCGTCGGAATCGTCCTGCCACAGCGCCTGCATCGCCGCCGGCAGGCGCTCGCTGAAGAGGTCGCCCTGCAGGTCGGGGTACGGGATGTCGCGCCCGAACACCCCAGGAAGCGCCGCGTTCAGCCAGCGCTGGAAGAACTCGACGTGCTTTGCCTCCTCGAAGAGCTGGGCGGTGAGGTACATCTCTTCCTCCATCCAGCCGCGCTGCCGGCGGAGCGCCTGTTGCAACGGCGCCAGCTCGTGGGTAACACCGCGCTCGCCGACCAGGAAGCCGCTCACCAGGCGCAGCAACAGCTCGCGCTCGCGGTCGTCGAGCGCCATCCAGTGCGCTCTCTCCTTCGAGTAGTCGAGCGCCGATGGCTGCCACATCCGCTGTTGCGAACGCTGGAAGAGATGCATCGGAAGGGAGTCGAAGTCGAGCGGCATCGGGAGCTCCTTGGTCAATGACCAAGCTATCACCCGAGGGCGAAACGCGACCTCGCGACTTGCCCGCATCGCCCGCAAACCTCTGAGCCCCGGCGACGTATCCATACCCACAGGCGTCGGTGGTCCGGTAAGCGCCGCTTGACTTACCAGCGCCGCTGCCGTAGAAACTGCGAACCATGCGCGACCAGCACGCACTCCCGCACGCCGCCCCGCGGCCGCGCGTTGCGCTGCGCTCGCCGCTCGCTCTGGCTTTTTGCTCGCCCCTGACCTGCGTATGTAGCTAGCGGGACGGCCCGGCAGGCGACCTCGTCGCCGCCTCGTCGACCCGCCTCCCACGAGCAGGTCCTTCTTCATCGGCTTTGTCCGCGCCGGCTCCAAGGAGCCGCCGCGGGCGACCGGGTGGCGTGTCTTCTCGGACCGCCGCGCCGAACATCTCAGGGAGCGAGCCATGGACGCAGTGCTACCGGAGCCCCCTCACGGGGCGCCGCACGAGATCCGTACCTTCGACAGTCGCGACACCCGCGCCGGCGATGCGCGCGCGGCCGAGGACTGGGCGCGACGCTTCGCGTCGACACCGCCGGAACGACTCCTCGGCTGGGCTCACGAGCGCTGGGGCGACACCCTCGCGCTGGTGACCTCGTTCCAGGCGAGCGGCATGGTGCTGCTCGACCTCGCGCACCGGCAAGGGCTGCCGCTGCGCGTGCTGACGCTCGACACCGGCAGGCTGCCCGAGGAGACGTACACGCTGATCGATCGCGTGCGGTCGCGCTACCGCGTCGAGGTCGAGGCCGTGCTGCCCGATCACCGCGAGGTCGAGGCGCTGGTGCGCGACGGCGGCCCGAACCTGTTCCTGCAGTCGACCGAGCACCGGCAGAGCTGCTGCTTCGTTCGCAAGGTGGCGCCGTTTCGCCGCGCGGTCGCCGGGCTCGAGGCGTGGGTATCGGGAGTGCGCCGCGACGAGAGCGCCGCGCGCGCGACGACACCCAAGGTCGAGCTCGACACCGTGAACCGGCCAGGTGGCGGGCTGATCAAGCTCAGCCCGCTCGCCGACTGGACCGAGGACCAGGTCTGGTCGTACATCCGCGACCACTCGGTGCCCTACCACGCGCTCTACGACCGCGGCTACCGCAGCATCGGCTGCGCCCCGTGCACCCGCGCCGCGCGCCCCGCCGAAGAGCCACGAGCGTCGCGCTGGTGGTGGGAGGACGGTGGACACAAGGAATGCGGGCTCCACCTGAGCCTGGTCTCGCCGCCGCAGCGAGTGGTCGCGGGAGCGCGGCCGTGAGCGCCTGCTCAGAGCAACGCCGCCCCGGCCTGGTCTCGCTCGTCGGCGCGGGCCCGGGCGACCCCGAGCTGGTCACGGTGCGCGGGCTGCGCCGTCTGGAACGTGCCGACGCCGTGCTCTACGACCGGCTCGTGCACCCGGCGCTGCTCCAGGAGGCGCCGCCGCACGCGGAGCTGGTGTACGTCGGCAAGGCGCCGGGCCGAGCGGAGCTGTCGCAGGAAGAGATCGGGCACGAGCTGGTGCGCCGAGGCCGTCGCGGCGAGCGGGTGGTGCGCCTCAAGGGCGGCGACCCGTTCGTGTTCGGTCGCGGCTTCGAGGAGGCGATCGCGTGCGCGCGCGCCGGCGTGCCGTGCGAGGTGGTGCCAGGGCTCACCAGCGCGGTGGCGGGACCAGCCGCCGCGGGGATCCCGCTCACCCACCGTGGGCTCGCCGCGTCGTTCGCCGTGATTACCGGGCATGCCGCCGACGGCTCCTCGTCCGAGTCGGTCGACTGGCGTGGCTTCGCCGGCGTCGACACGCTCGTGATCTTGATGGGGGTCGGGCGGCTCGAACGGATCGCGGCGGACTTGGTACGCGCCGGCCGCGCGCCTGGGACTCCCGTCGCCCTGATCGAACGGGCCACCCTGCCGGAGCAGCGCGAGGTCGCCACGACTCTCGAGCGCATGGCCGTCGACGCTCGCGCCGCCTCGGTGCGCGCGCCCGCGCTGATCGTGGTGGGCGCCGCGGTGGCATTGCGGGACCTCGCCGCGCTGCACTGGCAGCCGAGCGACAGTCTCGACGCCTCGTTCTTCGCCGACATGCGGTACCCAGGCGGCGAGCCGTCGCCAACCCCAGTTCGCCTCGAGGAGATCTCCCATGGATGAACCCACAGCAACGTCGACCGTGCACGTGGATGGCCACGGCGACGCGGCCCCTTCCAAGGTCGAGCGGGCCAAGGCAGCGAGCCGGCAGCTTCGTGGCACGGTGGCCGAGACCCTGCGCGACGGCCGCAGCCACTTCGAGCACGACGACGTGCAGGTGCTCAAGTTCCACGGCATCTACCAGCAGGACGACCGCGACAGCCGCGTCGAGCGCCGCCACGCCGGCCAGGAGAAGGCGCGCAGCTTCATGGTGCGCGCCCGCATCCCCGGCGGCACGCTCAGCGCCGAGCAGTACCTCGCGTTCGACACGATCGCCGGCCGGTTCGCGCACAACGGCTCGCTGCGCCTGACCAGTCGCCAGTCGATCCAGCTCCACGGGGTCGGCATCGGCGACCTGCGCGAGACGATCCGCGAGCTCGACGAGGCACTCGTGAGCACGCTCGCCGCGTGCGGCGACGTGATGCGCAACGTGATGGCAGCGCCGGGTCCGATCGATGATGCCGGGCATCGCGCGGTGCGCGCGATCGCGCGCGGCCTTGCGGCCGAGATGGCGCCGCGCTCCGGCGCGTACCACGAGATCTGGCTCGACGGCGAGCGCGTCGACCTCGCTCCGACAGCCGACGACACCAGCGACACCAGCAACGCGGTCGCCGAGGAGCCCTTCTA
The DNA here is from genome assembly GCA_035524895.1 of Thermoanaerobaculia bacterium. Classification (GTDB taxonomy): domain Bacteria; phylum Acidobacteriota; class Thermoanaerobaculia; order Multivoradales; family Multivoraceae; genus DATLFI01. Next base: position 11,931 of record DATLFI010000421.1, read on the forward strand.
CGGCGAGACCTACCTGCCGCGCAAGCTCAAGGTCGCGGTGACGCTCCCCGCGGACGCCGGCGTCGACCTCCACTCGCAGGACGTGGCACTGCTCGCGATACTCGACGGCGACGAGCTGCTGGGCGTCGACGTGCTCGCCGGCGGCGGCCTCGGCATGACGCATCGCAAGGCCGACACCTTCGCGCGACTCGCGAGCCCGCTGGGATTCGTGCGCGCGCCCCACGCGGTCGAGGTCGTCGCGACCATCGCGGCGATCTTCCGCGACCACGGCAACCGCAGCGACCGCCGCCACGCGCGGCTCAAGTACTTGCTCGAGGACTGGGGCCTCGAGCGTTTCCGCGCGGAGCTGCAGCGTCGCGTCGACTTCGAGCTACTGCCGTGGGTCGATCCCGGGCCGCTGCACCACGACGACCACCTCGGCCCGCGCGACCAGGGCGCCGGCCTCCAGTACTACGGGGTCTGGGTGCCCAGCGGTCGCATCGGCGACGAGGACCTGCCGCTGCGCTCCGCGTTGCGACACGCGGTCGCCGAGCTGCGGCCCGGTCGCGTCATCCTCACGCCGTCGCAGAACCTGCTCCTCTGCGACCTCGAGCCCGCTCAGGTGGACCGCCTCGAGAGCCTGCTGCGCGCGGCGGGTGTGCCGCTGCCGAGCGAGCTCTCGCCGGCTCGGCGCTACTCGCTGGCCTGCCCCGCGCTCCCGACCTGCGGCCTTGCGCTGGCCGACGCCGAGCGCGCGATCGGCAGCGTGCTCGGCGAGCTCGAGCACGAGCTGGAGGCCCTGGGGCTCGACGACGAGCCGCTCACGGTGCGCATGACTGGGTGCCCCAACGGCTGCGCGCGCCCTTACACCGCCGACATCGGGCTCGTCGGCCGAGGCCCTGGCCGCTACGACGTCTACCTCGGCGGGCGGCTCGCGGGCGATCGCCTGGGCGCGCTCTACGAGCAGGAGGTCGCGCCCGGCGCGGTGGTCGAGGCGCTGCGACCGCTGTTGCACGCCTGGAGCCGCGACCGTTTGCCCGAGGAGGGGCTGGGTGCATTCTTCCGCCGACTCCACGGCGGTGAGCTCCCCACCACGCTCCTCACCGGCGCGAAGGAGCCGCTGCGCGCGGTGGTCGAGTCGCGTCTCGAAGCTGGCACGCGTAAACCCGATCACGACGCATGGCCGCTGCCCGTCGTCGCGACGGACGGCTCGCTGCCGGCCGTGCAGGGCGAGCGATGACTGCCCCATCGACGGTGTCCCTGGCGCCCGACCGCGACGTCGCCAACCTGGCGCGCGCGGGCACCGGAGGACCGGTCTACTACCCGGTCTTCCTCGACCTGCGCGACCGACTCTGCGTGGTGATCGGCGACGGCGAGGTCGCCACGGCCAAGAGCCGCGAGCTGGCACACTCGGGGGCGAGGGTGCGCGTGATCTCGTCGTTGCCGAGCCCGCAGCTTCGGGCTGCGGTGATCGAGGCAGGGCTCGAGCTCTACGAGCGCGACTACCGCGACGGCGACCTGGCCGATGCATTCCTGGCCTTCGCCGAGCGCGGCGACGACGCGAAGCTCGAGCGCATCTTCGCCGAGGCACAGCGACGCCAGGTGTTCTGCAACGCGCAGGATCGCGTCCCCTACTGCTCGTTGATCGCGCCCGCGATCCTGCGTCGCGGCGACCTCACGGTCGCGATCTCCACCGCGGGGCGCGCCCCTGCGCTGGCCGTCCGCCTGCGTGACGAGCTCGCGGCACAGCTCGGCCCCGAGTATGCGGAGCTGCTCGCGATCGCCGCCGAGCTCCGGCCCCGGATCGCCACGCGCGTACCGGACTTCGACGAGCGCAAGCGGCGCTGGTACCAGCTCGTCGATTCCGACGTGCTCGCGCTGCTACGCCAGGGCCGACGCGAGCAGGCCACAGCGCGCGCCGAGGAGCTGCTGGGAGTAGACGCCCAAAGCGTCGCCGCACCGTAGGGGGCTCGGCATCGGAGGGATCACCCTCTTCACGAGGCGGCGCGTGCGAGCTGGTATCTTGCCGCCATGCCGGCGCGCAAGAGAACCACCAAGCCGTCCGCGGCGCCGCGGCGCCTTCCCGCCGTCCCTCGCCAGCGCGCCGTCGCGCACCTCATGGACCTGC
>DATLFI010000422.1:0-6068 GCA_035524895.1 Thermoanaerobaculia bacterium
ATCCGCGTGCGAGCCCCGCCCATCCGCTTCAACCGCCCGTCGCTCGACGCCTCCGCGATCGACTACGAGGTGCGCCGAGGCAGCATCCTGCGCGACCAGGACGCGGCGCTCGACAAGCTGCGGGAGGGCCTCACTTCGATGGCCCATCGGCGCGCACAGGAGAACGTGGCGCTGGTGCGCGAGGTCGGCCGGCGCGAGGTCCAGCAGTTCGTCGAGACGTGGCTCTTCCGCGACTTCGGCGAAGAGGCGCGCCGCTACGACGTCGAGGTGGTGTTCGCCGGCGAGGAGAGTGAGATCCCGCTGCCCGGCGGCAGGCTGCGGCTCGACGGCGAGCGCGGAGCGGGAGCGCGGGATGGGGCCCGGCCTTGACCGAGCCTCGCGACCCGATCGTCATCGCCCGCGACCTCGCCTCCCTGCGCCGCCACCAGCGCGCCGCGCTCCGCCACCTGCTGCGCGAGGTCCTCGCCTCCAACCCCTTCTACCGGGCAAAGCTGGCCGGCCTCGACCTCGATCCGGAGCGCCTCGAGCTCGAGGACCTGCCGAGCTTGCCCTACACCGCCAAGACCGAGCTCGCCGCCGACCAGGAGAGCAGCCCGCCGTTCGGCACCAACCTCACCTACCCGCTCGAACGCTACGTCCGGCTCCATCTCACCTCGGGCACCTCCGGCGCGCAGCTTCGCTGGCTCGACACCGCCGAGAGCTGGTCGGCGTTCCTCGACTCCTGGTCGCTGGTGTTGCGCGCCATCGACCTCTCGCCCGCCGATCGCGTGTTGGTGGCGTTCTCTTTCGGACCCTTCATCGGCTTCTGGGGCGCCTTCGAAGCCGCCCAGCGCCTGGGGGCGCTCACGCTCACCGGCGGCGCGCTGACCTCCGAGCAGCGGCTCGAGCACATGCTGGACCACGGTGTCACCGTGTTGGTGTGCACACCCACCTACGCGCTGCGACTCGCCGAGGTCGCTCGACGCAGAGGCATCGACCTGCGTCGTAGCGCGGTGCGCGCGACGCTGCACGCCGGCGAGCCCGGCGCGAGCGTGCCGGCGGTCAAGGCGCGCCTCGAAGAGGCGTGGGGCGCGCCGTGCTTCGACCACGCCGGCGCCACCGAGCTCGGTGCCTGGGGCTACCCCGGTCCCGACCTGCGCATGTTCATCCACGAGCAGCGTTTCCTCGCCGAGCTGATCGATCCGGAAACCGGGGCGTTGCTCTCGCCCGGCGAGGAGGGCGCGCGCGGCGAGCTCGTGCTCACCTCGTTCTCGCGCCTCGGCAGCCCGCTCCTGCGCTACCGCACCGGCGACCTCGTCCACCTCGTGCCCGGCACGGATGCGGACCCCCGCACCTTCCTCCAGGGCGGAGTCCTCGGCCGGGTCGACGACATGTTCGTGGTGCGCGGCGTCAACGTCTACCCGAGCGCGGTCGAGAACGTGGTGCGCTCGGTACCCGGCATCGAGGAGTTCCAGGCCACCGTCACCGGCCTCGACGGCATGGCCGAGCTGGCGCTCGAGATCGAGACCGCCGCCGGCGCCGGCGACGATCCTGCGCGCGCGCTGGTGCACGCCCTGCGCGACCGCTTCCACCTGCGAGTCGCTGTACGGGTGGTGGAACCCGGGTCGTTGCCGCGCTACGAGCTCAAGGCGAAGCGGTTCCGGTTCCTGGGCTGAGGCTGGTCGCGAGAGCTCTCGCCCGCGCCGCGGACGCCTTCTCCCGCTCGAACTCCTCTCGAAGGCGCGCCAGCTCTTCGGTGCCAAGACCCTCCACGTTCAAGAAGTCCCTCTTCCACGCCGAGTCGGCGCTCCAGCGCAGCGGCGAGCGCTCGATCGAGCGCGGAGCGGTCGCACGTTCGAGCAACCGGAGCGCGAGCTCGAGCGTCTGGCGCTGGCTCTCCGAATCGTGCGCGCGCCCGCAGGGGTTGCCGAGAGGAAAGTCGCTCCACAGGTAGCGCGGCGCGCCGCAGCGCTCGACGATATCGAGCGCGCACCCCATGACCACGGTGGGAACGCCGTGCTGCTCGAGGTAACGCGCTACCAGCGTCATGGTCTGGTGGCACACGGGACATACAGCGACCAGCAGCGCGACGTCGGCGCCGTCCTCGCGCAATCTCTGTAGGACCTCGGGAGCATGTCGCCGCAACGTCGCGCGCTGGCTGCGCAACGTGGGAGCGCTGTGCAGGCGCGATGCCAGCGCGCCAATGCGCCCTTCTCGGCACGCCTCCCCGAGCGCGCCGAGAGGCAGGAACACGGCGGGATCCTCGACGCGCGCGTGGCGGCGGTCGTAGGTGACGTGGGAGATCCGCAGGTCCGGCGGCGGTGCGACCGGCAGCGAGTAGACGTCGTGGAACTTCGCGGCGCCGTTGTACGCAGCGCCGGGACCCTGTTCGCCAAGCCCGGGACGATAAGGAGCGGCCGTGGTCACCAAGGAGACCCGACACTCGCGCAGCGGCTTCCCCAGCGGCGCGAACGGAACATCGGCGAAAGCCGCCCAGCGATACGCCTCGACGTAGCCGAGCGCCGCGTAGTAGTCGCGCGTCCGCTCGAGGTAAGGGATGGGCTCGTCGGCGCTGGGCAGCGAGTCGGCCGAGAGTGACGGCTCGCTGCGCTCTGGCTCCTCGGCCTGCCCGGCCGGTGCTGAAGCCTGGACGGCGCGTTCTTGGCTCACTCTCCCGGCCCCGTAGCGCCGCGCTCGGCAGGTGCCGGCGGCGCACGCACGACCGCCCGCGTCCACACCACCAGCAACGCCAGCAGCGCCGCACCCGCGACGTCGACCCAGAACACGTCGTCGAGCCAACCCAGCCGCGGCCCGATCGGCCACAGCAACAGCATCGCGGCGAGCACGAAGAGGCCCTGCTCCCATGCCCTCAGGCGCCGTCCGAAGTAGCCCGCCACCGCTGCCGCGAGGGGCACGATACCGAGCACGCCGATGACCACCGCGATGGCGATCCGCGAGGCCGGCGCCACGTCGCCCTCCGGCGAGAGAAAGAGCAGCTCGGGCCGGAACACGAACATGAACGGCAGCGTGAAGCCGACCAGAGCGAAGCGGAACGCCGCGAGGCTGGTCTGCATGATGGGAGCGCCCGCGATCGACGCAGCGGTGTAGCCCGCGAGAGCGACCGGCGGTGTCACCATCGACATCATGCCGAAGTAGAAGATGAACATGTGCGCCGCGAGCGGCACCACGCCGAGATCGCCCAGCACCGGCCCTACGAGCGTCGCGAGCAGCAGGTAGCAGACGGCAGACGGCAGGCCCATGCCGAGCACGATCGAGGACACCATGAGCAACAGGAGCGCGAGAATCAGGCTGTTCTCGGCGAGCGGCAGCAAAAGAGCCGGCAGTCGCGTGCCCGCGCCGGTCAGCGTCACCACGCCGAGGACGATGCCGACGCAGGCCGCAGCAGCGATCTGGGTCACCGAGGAACGCGTCGCCGAGACCAGCGCCGCGACCAGCCGCCGTGGACCGATGCGGGTGCGCGAGTGGAACGCGGCGACGACGAGCGTGAAGGCCATGGCCGCGGTGACCGCGCGGAACACCGTGTTGCCCATCAGGAGCAACACGACCAGCACTGTCAGCGCGCCGAAGAAGATCACGCCCTCGACCCGCACCGCGCCCCGGCTGATCGTGGGCGCCACGACGCCCTCGACTGGACGCGCGGCGACTCGCTGGGCGTAGAAGTGGACCAGCAGGAAGAGCGACATGTAGTACAGGATCGCCGGGATCAGGGCGCCGCGAATGATCTCCAGATAGGTCACCGGGGGCGAGACCAGCTCGAGCATCATGTAGGCGCCGGCGCCCATCACCGGTGGCGCCAGTGCTCCTCCCGAGCTCGCGGCCGCCTCCACGCCGCCCGCGACGTGGGCGGGAAAACCCGCGCTCCTCATCAGCGGAATCGTGAAGGTGCCGGTCGTGGCGGTGTTCGCGACGGCGCTCCCCGACATCGAGCCCATCAGACCGCTCGACACCACCGAGACCTTCGCCGGGCCGCCCACGGTGCGTCCGAGCAGCTTGTGCGCCCAGCCGATCACGAAGCTGGTGGCGCCCGAGGCCTCGAGCAGGGCCCCGAAAACCACGAACAGGAACACGTACCGGAACATCACGTCGAGCGCGATGCCGAAGATGCCCTGGCTGTGCAGCACGGTCTGGCTGAAGATGCGATCCCACGGGTAGCCGCGGTGCGGGAACAGCCAATCGGGAAGCGACCGCCCGAAGGCGGCGTACAGCAGGAACAGCGCCGACAGGATCGGCAGCGCCCACCCCACCGAGCGGCGGGTGATCACCAGCACCAGCACCAGCCCGACACCGGCGACGACGAAGTCGAAGGTGTGCTCGGCACCGGCTCGATCTCCCAGAGAGATCCCGCCGACCCAGAATTCACTGAACGCGGGCTCGGTCTGGACCAGCAGCCAGCCGCACGGCAGGAGGAGCGCGAGCGCGAGCACGACGTCGAGCGCGCGCAGGAGCGGCCTCCCGACGCGGCTCCCGCCGAGCGTCAGGAAGCCGATCGTGGGACCGAGCAGGGCAAAGATCGCGAGCTCCGACTGCGGCCGGAGCATCGGGTAATTGACCTCGACCAGGGTGAAGACGGTGAGCGCCACCGCCAGCACCGCAACCACCGGCCCCACGGCACCGACGCCTGCACTGGCTTCCGACGAAGACGATGGCTGCGCACCGGCAGCCGGCGCAGGTTGTCGCGACAGCGCCCTACCCCCCTCCGGCCGACGGTACGGGAGGCCTCGTCACTCGCTCGCGGCGGAGGGAGTTGCAGCCTCCTCGCCGGAGCCCGCCGCGGGCCAGATGCCGATCTCGCGATAAAAGCGCACGGCACCCGGATGGAACTCCGTGCCGACGTCGCGCGTGACGTTGTCGGCGCGGATATCCCTACCCGCCGGGTGCCTCGACGTCACCTGATCGCGCAGGTCCCAGATCGCCTTGGTCACCTCGTACACGAGGTCGTCGGGAACATCGGCTCCGGTGATCAGGTGCATCGATCCGACGTCGAGAGCCTGGAAGTCCTGGTCGAGGCCACGGTAGGTGCCGGCCGGAATGACGGCCTCCTGGAAGAACGGGTACTGCGCTACGACACCCGCGACCTGGGAGCTCTCGAAGGGTACGAAATGCAGGTCGAGGGAGGACGATGCCTGGGTGATCGAGGCGGTCGGGATCGCGCCGCCCAGGAAGGCTGCCGCCGCCGAACCGTCTGTGAGCATGTCGACGGTCCCGGTCTGGGTGTTGTTGAGCGGCGTGAAGTCCTCGTAGCGAACGCCGTGCGCGCCGAGCAAGGGCTTCAGGAAGTACTCGAACCCGGCACCCGCCGGCCCGACCACCACACGCCGGCCGCGCAGGTCGGCGAGCGCCTTCACCGGCGAGCTCTGCGGCGCCACGAACAGCCCGACGTTGGGTGCCAGCGTCATCACCGAGCGCATCGGATAGGCCTGCTCCCAGCCCTCGGTGCCGCGCACGGCGAAGTACGTGATCGCCGCGTTGGAGAGGGCGAAGTCGAGCTCGCCGCGCGCCAGGCGGCGGATGTTCTCCTGCGACCCCTTGGTGGCTTCGGCTGTGACCTGCCAGCCATCCCGCGTGTTGAGCACGTCCGCCAGCGCGCCACCCACGACGAAGAACGCCCCACCCGGAGGCGCCGTGCCCAGACTCAAGAAGCGCCGCCCGCCGGTCGCACTCGGATCGGCCGAGTCGGTCCCACCGCCGCAGCCGAGGAACATGCCGGCGACCAGCGCCGCAGCCACCAAGGCGGTGGGGCGCGACATCGAGATCGGGACAGATGCGGTCGCCTGCTTCGGGTTCGCCATGGGGCCTCCGGGTCGTCGAGCCTCGGGGTGGCAGGTGCCGCCGCCGGGCGTTGGATGCCCGTCAGGCTACCACCACCCTCGATGTGCTCGGACCGCTTACGTCACCCGCCGATGCAGTACAGGAACTTGTCGGTGCGCAGGAACAACCGGCCATCCGAGATGGCGATCGAGGACAGCGTGTAGCCATCGAGCTGGTTCTCTGCGAGCAGCTCGAAGTCGCCGTCGATCTTCACCACCGTGGTGGTGCCGCTCTCGTTGGTGGCGTAGAGCTTGCCGTCG